>JAKAAL010000104.1 GCA_021802375.1 Bacillota bacterium
GTTTCTGCTCCTCGAGTTCTGACCAGCCAATCTCTTGCAATGCCTGAATCGGATTCATCGCCATCACTCCAACCGTCTATCCTTGACATTTGCCTTAGAACAGTATAACCTAACCATAGTAGTTATCATAGTTGCTACGCTAATTTGAGGGGTTTAAAAAATAGAGGGAGTTAGGTTATGATGGCCAACGAAAGTACTACAGACCGGATTATTAGGGTGGTGCTGGGATTAGTGTTAGGATTTCTTGTCTATCAACATATCGGCGGTACGGTCGGAGAGTGGATTTTTGGAGTTTTAGGCGTTGTCTCTTTATTAACCGGCATCACCGGATTCTGTGCCATTTACCAATTGGTAGGCATTCGCACGTGTCCTTTGCCAACGGCACCCAAACATGTCGGTTGAGTCCAGTGAACGAACCCCCGGCGGGACCTCCGGGGGTTCGTTTTAGTTTAGGTCGCTGGTGGTCAATTCGCCCATCGGGCTGAACTCTGAACCGCCCTTTAGCCAGGTGCCTAGGTTGCCAGAATGTGTGAAGAGAAGCCTCGAGGAGCAGAAACCCGTTTAGTTGTCTGCTAACGGACAGCGGTGGTAATTTGATGAGATTTTGAGCAAACCATAATAGTTAAAGAGGATTCCCTTCAACGGATATCGAATACCGAGATGATTATGGACCGTAACGGCAATGGCGTTGGTCGTAACTAGGGAGATGAAGTGGTGGCAGCTGGTAGCGAGGTCGCACGCAATACGGTACGACGAGACATATTACAGCGATTGTATAAGGCGGCAGGGCTTCATCATCATCCTTTTTCAGCCGCGGAGCTGGCCCAAGCTATGGGGCAGAGTTTGACCGAGGAATTTATATCCGATCTCAACAGTTTGCGGGAACAAGGCTACGTGCGTTATGAGAAATCTTCCAGCGATCACCTGGGCACATTTCCTGTCCAGTTGGACTCTCGCGGACTCTCGCTGATGGAAAGCCCGGATCTATTTAATCGACATTTTCCGAGTGTCTTTAATCGGGAATCGGAGTGGACGAAACCTCCGGCTTTGGATGAACAAGAAGATCAAAGGTCGGTTAATTTTCTGCGCCGAACGGTGCTTGAGGCCTTATGGGAAACGTTTCAACTCGATCCCGATGCTCATGTTCAGCAAGCAAGCCTGGTGCATCACCTCAATGTGGCGCCGACGACCTTGACGCCTGTCATTAAAATGCTGGAACATGAAGGCTATCTCTCTATGACGGCATTTTTAGATGGCGACTACATGGTTAAACTGGCGGATCATGGCACGCAATTGCTGGGAAATCCATCGGCGTTCAATTTGACTTTCCCCCCGGAAACCCCTGCGCGATCCACGGTCAGAGCAACGGATGAACCTTCCTCCGAGGCGCTGCACGCGATGACGACGCCAACGGCCGATGCCCAATCCGTCATTTCCTCGCAGTTGGATGCCATCCAACAACAAATTGCTCAAATGGATTCTCTGGATGACCGCCAAACCTTGGCAACGTTGATAGATGTCGTCCAGGCTTGGTTGAATACTTCGCAAGGGGGCTATCAGGGAATGCTCGCTCCCTTTGCCGACGCGCTCGAACAAAATCCCACGGTGGCTGCGTCAGTGGCTGCCGTTGTCTGGTCCTGGCTCACCAGCGCGCCTAATTCCTAAGGGTCTGGGGCATAAGTCCCCCAACCCAGGATATTAGAACCCCGAACTCGGCATGGTGACGATCCTCAAAGGGCGATCTTTCGAGTTTTGCACCAGGTGCCTGGGTCACTGACGGCTCTCAGCCGACCGTCCGCCTACCTCTGGAGGCGGTTCTGCCTAAGTCAGAGCCGCTTTCGCCCTGGCCCAACACCGCTTGGGCCAACGCGTGCTCTGGTTTGGGATGTGGAACGGATGCCATTTTCTGGCTGCCCGGGCGCTCGGCTCAAACTCGATGCCGCAACACCAGCCCCTTATCAAGGTGAGACCTTAGGGCCGAATCCAAACACCTACCGCCTGCTTCCAGCTGGCACGCGGCCGGTGTTTCGCAGCCCAATCGGCATCGAATCCAAAGTGATGAGGAGAGAGGATGCCGCGGTGCGAATCGCGTTGAACGGAGGCTGGGATCCAAAATCCCGGGGTCTCTTGCTGCTTTTCGGTGATTTCCAGAGTGAAAGTGTGAGATCATAGCGTTACTGAAAACTTAGACCGTACGCTCATCGTGGGTGGCAAAATACGCGCAAGGGCAGGAATTTGCGGCTGGGTTAAGGAGGCAGTCAATGCGGTTTGGGATCCTGAGATGGATGATGCACTGGGGAAAGTTGCTAGCCGGTCGAATGACCCAAGACGACATGTTTGCCTATGCGGCAGCCTTGGCTTATAATTTTTTATTTGCCTTGTTTCCTCTCATTCTGTTTTTAAGCGCCTTGTTGGCATTTTTGCATCTTTCGCCCCATCTGCACGAGGTATTTAAGGGACCGCTCAGCCAGTTGCTGCCCGTCTCATTGGTATCTTTCATTGCCACGGCTTGGAAGCAACTGGTGGCTACGCGCCACCCGACTCTCCTCTCGCTGGGTGCCCTAGGTTTTTTGTCGGGCATGTCGGGGGCTTTCCGACAACTCATTGAAGCCATGAATCACGCGTACGAGTTTCCCTTGCCCCGCCGTCGGCATTTGTGGAAGAGTTACGTTTTGTCGGTGCTGTCGGGCCTGGCGATTGGCTTAATCATTGCTCTGGCCCTCTTGTTGGCCTCGGTTAGTTCCCAGTTTTTGCATTCCCTGGTCTGGGTGATATTCAAATTACTGGTGCCGTCAGGCCTGTTGATCGCTCTGCGTTGGATTGGCTTGGTCATTTTGTTGTGGCTGACCTTAATTGTGCTCTACGCGCTACTGCCCGATCAACCGCGGCCGATTCGGTGGTTGAATCCAGGAGCCTTGTCGGCGTTGGCTATATGGGTATTGATTTCTTTAGGCTTTTCCTTTTATATTGACCGATTTAATACATATGATCGCATCTACGGGAGCCTTGGCGCCATTATTCTCCTCATGTTGTATCTCTATTTTGCGGGCGTGGCTTTAGTCGTCGGTGCCGAAATTACCGCGCTAACGGATGCAGATTTTAATCATTCGACACCGATAAAGAAACGGTAAACTCGCCGCCCAAGCCTTCTGCAATCGAAAATTGCGTGGACGTCCATTCTTTTTTATGACGTTTGTTGAACGATCATGCGCTAAAGCTGCCTATTCGTAGATTACTTGATGGTTTGATTGCACGCAATCGATAATGACGGATCGAGCCGCGACCGCCGGGTTCATAAAGACTGCTTATGAAGGCGAGCGTGTCCTGACTGCGTGAAAACCACTGAAGCGTTGAAAGCCAAGCACAAGATCTCGGATACGGTGGAAAAGGGTTCAGGTTGACCGGGAGCCAGGTTGGTCGTTCGCAGTGGCGACCAACGGGGATCTCTCAGCTTCTGACCCACTTCAGCCGCCTGAGAGTTTCTCAAGAACATTGTGAACCAGAAACTCGCGTTAATCCGGGTGAGTGAGGAATTTATTCAGCGTTTTCGCGCGATCGTTAAAGACCCTGAGATGTCGGATATCAATCGACTGCAACGAGAAACTGCAGTGGGTCTTCTGGCTGGCAGGGGTGAACATAAAAACTCGCGATCATTCGGTGCCACTCTGGTCTGACTCCCTTCGTCGCGCGAAATTCATAAGAAATCGACCACCCTGCCTGCGAACTTTTTTTCGGTTGATCACCACCATTCACACTTCGAACCATGCCCTCGGTAGCTCAGCATTTCGAAATAGTTCCGGATAAGGAGCGACCGTGGCAAAGCAGGCACTGCCGACATCGGCAGGGAATGTTCTGGGGGAACCTGATGGTCTTGCGAAGAATGGATGCCTGCGGGCGGCCGTATGGTTCTCGGCCATAGGGTTCGGTCAAAATCGAACATGGCCGCTCCAAGGAAGTAGGGGGTACGATTGGGGCCTTAGACCGCATTTAGCAAAGCAGAGCCTAGCATTTCAACGATGTAGTCCCCCCGGAGGGCACAATCGGTGTCCATCCCTCGTAATTTTAGGGAAGGCTTTCTACGGGTCGAGAGAGGCTATCTCTGATTTCTCCTCGACAGCGCCAGTCATCCTACACAACGCCGCCTAAATCCGTGGTATGTTGGGTGCAGACGGAGTGGCTTACGGATATGGATTCGGGTGGACACGATCGGGTAGAGGCTGGCTGCGTTTTCACGTCATCCGTGGTGATGGCGGGAGCAGAGGTCGCCGCCGGATAGGTTCTGCGGCCGGGAAGTCTGCGAACGGAAAATAACCCCGTTGGGTCAGGAGATGATGTCATGAATTATGCTCCGGTTAGAGGCCGATGCTCCCAATGCGGAGATCCGATAGATGGGGACTTATGCGAAAGTTGTCGAAGTCAGCAGAACGGCATTTTTGCCATCGCGCATCGCCGCCTGCCGCGAAACGGATTGTTCTACATCGTCACGCTTATCAAGTCGCGGCTCTTTCTTGGGCTCTTGATTTTTGCCATCGTCCCTATCCTGCTCACCGACTTCCACCTTAATATAGTGGATGGGATGATGATATATTTTTCCTTATTCTGGTTTTTTGTCTTTCAACCATTAATGGCCGCGCAGATCCAGATGCCCTTTGGATCCCTGCTGGTCGACATGGGAGCTTATGTCTTTACCGGAAGTGTAGGCGCGCTGTTTGCCTTGGCCGTCGAATCGTTTTGGACAGCTCACGGCGCCAACCGGCTTTTGGATTCGCGATATTTCTTCCTGTCCGCTCCCGGTTACATTTTATTTGTGGGCTTGACGGAAGAGTTTGCGAAACAGATCTTCGTCCTGGTAGTTTTGGGGATCAATCGGGCCAAGCACACGGTGTGGAACCCTTTGGTCTATATGATGATTGGAATTAGCTCGGGCCTTGGGTTTTCAGCCATCGAAAATATTCTCTACGTACAACATGGGATTAGCTTTGACGACTTGCACCGGGGCATAGGATTAGGCGCCATGACGGCCTTGAGTCGCGCACTGTATACCCCATTCTTGCATGCGATTTGGGCTGGTATTTTGGCCTACGCGTTGGGGGTAGTCGCCAAACGCGGGTATCGAGACTGGGCTCTAGCGCTGGGCGCTTTGATTTTGGCGGCCACCTTGCACGGCGTCTATGATGCATCGCTTAAATCGCATGGAGGTTTGTCGATCCTGGATGTCGCGCTGTCTTATCTGGTGTTTTTAGGCGTGCTGTTGAACCATCGACGGGGGCAAGAACGTTCCGACGCGGCTTAACCCGTCAAAGGCCTTTCCCCCTCAAAGCGGCCCGACGTGCCCGGATCTTTCCCAGAGACGACTCGGCTCCTGTCGATTCGGTCAGCGAAGTGGCCAGTCATGCGCTGTTCAAAGGTGACGGTGCTTCGCTGGAATTCGGGCCAAGCGGCGGGGCGGATAGGCCACGCGGCGCGCATGGACCTTGGTAGTCAGCATAGCCGTCATGCGATTCACGTCTTAGCGCTTTTCCCCGAAGTCACGGGACCCAGTGTCTTCCGACAATTGATGCCAACGCTGGCTTCGAAATACGCCGTCGGGGTCATGGTGGAAATGGAAAAGTTTAGCGATCTCTACTTCTTGGTAGAGCCACGGGAACAAGAGGAGCAACAGAGCGACGCCAACGACACCACCCCCCCCAATGGACCTATCCAATAGACCCACCAGCCGTGCCATGCGTGACTAATCAATTCGGGGCCGAAACTGCGAGCAGGATTCGTACTAGTTCCTGACCACGGTGCTTCCAACCACACCATTACTGCATACAAAGGAGCAAAGAGCATGGGCGTGTATTTTCTCCAAGTCCGGCTGCGCAAAAACAGGAACAAACCAATCACCAGGCAGATGCTGGCCATACCTTCCCCCACCACCGCCAGAAAGTCTCCTGAAGGCCCAGGCAGCGTGGCAGCGTCATGGACGGAGAAGGCCCAGCGGCCAAAGACCTTGCTCAGGAGCCAAGCTCCTGCGATTGCGCCCAGCACTTGAGCACCGATGTAACTCAGAGCCAGACGGCCTGACAATTTCTTTTGCATCCAAAAGGCTAAGGTGATTACGGGATTGATATGGGCTCCACTGGTCTTTCCCACCGGGGATACCGCAATCAAGCCGCCGGTGGTTCCAAACAAGAATCCGGTCAAGGCCCGTCTGAGCGCCGCCGCCGGGATCCAGTGAATGACCGGACTCATCACAGAGAAATCCAACACCACAAACGAGCAACCGACCCAGATGAGAGCCAGTGTGCCCCAAAATTCCGAAAGGACCATGCGTGTTTTCGATGCGATCAGTCCGCACCTCCTTGACTACCCGATCCACTCTCTGCAAGCAGGGTTCGTGGGTTCCCTGCGTTCCTGGGCTCGATTGGACCGGGGCAAGAACCACGCTATGTTCGCCTGATTTTCGGGTGTCCCTCGGCTCTGCCCCTTCAATTCTCAAAATGTCATACGCAGCTTTTCGCTGTTGGTGCGTCAGGAGCACGCCAAATTCAGCCTGCGGTTTGGGAATTAAAGCGTCGCGTCCCATTGTGCGACGCTTAGCACTTCGGCTTGGCGGACAAAGACTTTTTCTATCAGCAAACGATGAACTTCGGGATCACTGTCAAGACAGGCGTCTGACAAGACCGTCAAACGATAGTCCAGATCCGCTGCCTGTCTTAGGGTTGACAATACCACGCCGCTGGTTGCAATTCCACATAAAATGAGGTGATCAACGTTTTGAGCACGTAAAATCACTTCCAGTCCACTGCCCGTAAATGCACTGACCCGACGTTTCACTACCACCACTTCATCACCCTCGGGCTGTACGCCCTGCCAAATCTGGGTGGCGTGGTCCGTTTCGATCATCCCCCCCATCTGTCTAATCGACGAGAAGGAGCGATTGTCAGGGCTGACGTCAGGATATCCTGGCCGAAAAGCCACGCGAACGAAAATCACGGCAATACCATGCGCCCGCGCACTGCGAACGGCAAACTGTACTGGCTGCAGGCCTTCGGGGTTGCCATAACGATCGACGATCCCATTCTGTACATCCATCACCATGAGCGCTGATTTGCTCATCGATTGCCCCCCTTTAAGAAATCTGCAGCGATGTTGGGCCTCTGCCCGGTAAAGTGAGCCTGATGAGCAGCATTGAGAAGCCCGCTTCGTGTAGATATCATAGCGCATTATTTCCTGCCTGAGCGTAGAGATGGCCATCCAGGCAAGAAGGGCCGACGAGTCCACCATCGGTCGGCCCTCTGATTCAATTTGCAGTCAGGATGCTTGCCCTTTTAGCCAAACTTTGTCGGCGGCATCTCGGTCGAAAATGAGCTTGCGGCAATACCCGGCGACGATACCAAAATATTGATCATAGAAACTGAGCCTGGCTGCCTGATCACCGTTAGCGATTCGATCCAACAATCCCGCATCGTCACCGGCCATATCTTCCGCCTTCCTACTCTATCTTCCGGAAACTCCGATGAAACCCATCTCTGTCCGCACCCGCGGATTGGAACCCTTTAGCAAATGCCCCCTGCCGATCCGCCCTGAAGAAAGAGACCCCTGGCGCACCCGCGAGCGGCAAAGACCACCTCGTCCCATTTGGGACCGGTGTGAAATTGAGGGCGCTTATGCCGACGTTAGGCGCTAGCGGAGCACAAGACAGGTTGGCGCTTGGGCATGCTTTTCAGGAACCGTCGCCTACCCTCATTGTCGAACAGAGAAGATCCATGGAGTCTTTCAGATCTGCGGCTGAGCGGAAGTGACCGTTCATTCCACTGAACCGGCGAGCATTAGTTGTACTGCGGGCGGGTCATAGTTTCCGTTTTAGGAGACGGCCACGGTGCTCAGAACCCAGTAGACAGCAAGAGGTTGGGATGCTCAGAGATTTGGCATTAAACTATCAAATGCGACCCGCGCCCAGTATAGACACCCGGCTAGACCCTTTGAGTGCACACAGGAATAGTGTGGCCAAGGCTGGTAGCTTCCTCGTAAGCATCCTCTTCCTGCTGAGAGCATGTCAAGGGGGTAATCTATGAAAAACTCCGGCCACAAGAAGCGTTCAGGCTGCCAGGCTAAATATGCCCCGCGGTATTAGTCTCAAAATCTCCGCCTGTCTATCCGTTCGCTGAGATATTCAATACTCAGGGCATGTCGATTGCCCCCGGGTTAGCGCTCAATATTCCAGGCAGGATGGGCCACACGGTCCAAGACCGGATTCCGGGTCGAGGCCTGAAAAAACGCTTCGTGCCATCCGTCAATCGGTACTGGACTAGCAATGAACGCGGCGCAAATTGGGTATCCGTTATCGATGATTTCCACGAGGTCCCAGTTGGCTCCTTCACGCTCAGAGCGTGTCGACCTCGGTCGTCTAAGATTGGCGCATCATCCCGCAGGTATTTTCGGAGCCGGTAAAGCCTGGCCCCGTTTTGGCAGAAAACAGGCCCTCCCTCAAGAGGCGCGAAAGCCGGAGACTTTGGATGCCGAGATTTCGCCGACAAGCGGCCTGGAACAGGGCGTTCCGGAGATCATCGCCTACGATAACGAGCCGTTGGCATGGAGGCACCGCGGATTTGACTCTAAGGATGATCGTAGGCCAAGGGATTTGGGCATGAACGCCGCGCCGCACAACGCCTTTTGGCTCGCGCTGATTTCCGATCGAGATCGTTCGGCAAGGCTTTTGCGCTTGCCAGCAATGTCGGTCGGGCTCAAACCCGCTAAACCCATTGGGCCCTCAGACCGTGGCTTCGACCCTACTGAAGGAGGACCGCGAAAAGTCATCGAAGGATCATGAGCGGCTCTCACCTAGCCGGACTTAAGCGAAGTGGCTTCGGCGGTCACCGGCGGGATAGTCGAAGCCAAGAGTAATCCAATTGCATGTCTGGGTAAAATCCCGACTAATCGATAGATAAACACGGAATTCACTTCACCCAAAACCCGATCCGGATGCGCTCCCTGGTCAGGATGCAACACCCTATAATCCCGCCCGCGAAACCGGATTACTTGGGGATAGGCGAATCGAGCCAGATGCTGAGCCTGACCAGTTTGATAACGCACTGCCAAAGCGTGATCGGGATTTACTCCGGGCACTTCGCCCAAGCGAACGGAGCCGACCTGGGCGTCGGTTCGGCCGACGCGCTCCACCAGACGGTTGGTGACTATATACACGCGACGATGATAGATAAGCCATCCTGCTTCCAAGATCGGAACCCCTCGCCCCGCCGCCGACCTGGCTCTCACCGCCGTCACGGCCGACGAGGGCCTCAGAGACGATTCGTTCACCGGAGGAGAAAACGAAGGCGGTGACGCTCTAAAAAGAGGCAGGATCTGTGCTGGCATGGTCAACGTCGGGACCACCGCGATGGCGATGAGCGCAATCCCCATCGCAGCAGAGATGAAGCGCCCGCGCCTTCGTCTAAAGGGCGCCCCAGGGTGATTAGACCTAAGTACCGGCAGGGCGGACTCTGAGCTTAACAATGTGAGCATCGAACTTCGAAATCTATCGGACATGGGCGTTTCGGTTAGCGGGGCAAACCGTTGTTTCCATTCGGTCAGCCTATTTTTCACCAGTCTCTCCTCCTTGATCCCACCA
>JAKAAL010000105.1 GCA_021802375.1 Bacillota bacterium
ACGCATAATGAAACCTCCACGGGCGTGGCAAATCCCGTGGTGGATTTGGCTGAAGCATTGAGGCAAACCACCGTCCTAGAGTCCCGGCCGCTTCTCCTGGTGGATAGTATCAGCGGCGTCCCGGCCATGCCCCTTTTCCTGGGCGAAGGGATCGATGTGATTATTGCGGCCTCCCAAAAAGGGTTTATGTGCCCGCCCGGCCTGGCTCTTTTGGCACTATCGGATCGCGCCCGTGCCGAAGTGATCGACAATGACCGGCCGGGACGTTTCTATTTCGACCTAAGACCCTATTTGGCGGGCCAACTGCCTTATACCCCAGCGGTGGGACTCTGGCATGCCTTAGACGCGGCTCTGGAACTCTTGCGCTTAGAAGGGGCCGAAGCCCGATATCGGCGTCATCGTATCTTGCGGGATGCAGTCCGCGCCTTTGCCAAAGCCGGTGGGCTCACTCTACTGGTCGAACAACCGGTCGCATCCCCAACTGTCACAGCACTGGCTCTTCCCGATTCGATCGAGGCGGGAACACTCCGAAAAGAGCTGGAACGAGCGGGACTACAAATTGCCGGTGCACCGGGACCTTGGCATCATAAGGCTATTCGTATCGGACACGTGGGGTATTTGGATTTAGCCGATGTGGTGGCAGGACTAGCCCTTATCGCTCCCTATTTGCCCGATCCAGCCGGTGCTATGACTGCCTTGATTCCATTCCTAAAGGAGGGCTTGGCTTATGACGCGTCCACGGATTTTAGTGACCGAATCGCTAGGCCCTAAGGGCCTTTCATATCTTAGGGAGCATGCGGACGTCGATTCTCACGACCTATTGGACCCCGAGTTGCTTCCGGGCTTGATGGGTGAGTACGATGCCGTGATTATCCGCAGTGCCCATCGTCTGACACGGGAGCTATTGTCGGGCCACCCCCGCCTGAAAGTGGTGGCACGGGCCGGTGCCGGCGTGGATAATGTGGATTTGAATGCCGCTACGGAGTTCGGCATTGCTGTGATTAATGCGCCCGGCGCCAATGCCATTGCAGCGGCGGAGCATACTTTTGCTTTGATGCTGGCGGCTATGCGGAATGTCCCCCAGGGAGGGGCCCATGTCCGTGAAGGTGGGTGGAATCGCGCCGCTTTTTTGGGACGCCGCTGATACTATCCACCAGGAGAAGCGGCCGGGACTCTAGGACGGTGGTTTGCCTCAATGCTTCAGCCAAATCCACCACGGGATTTGCCACGCCCGTGGAGGTTTCATTATGCGTCACTAAGACGGCGCGATAGGGGGTGTGACTTAAGCGGCCGATAACCTCGGACACCTCAAAAGACTTCCCCCAGGGGACTTCTAGATGGTCAACCTGGAGCTGGTGGGCCAGGGCGACTTCCCCAAAGCGGCGGCCAAACAAGCCGGTTTCGATGGATAGGACACGATCGTGCGGTCGAAAAAAGTTCACCACAGCCGCTTCGAGCCCACCCGTCCCCGAAGCCGGGAAAATGGCGATGTGGTTCAAAGACGGGGCCTTGAATAGATCAGCCAGTTCGCTGCGCACCCGATTATTCACCTCGGTAAAAAGCGTCCCACGATGATCATTCATAGGTCGGATCAAGGCTTCTTGAACGGATGGGGGTATCGGGGTAGGACCCGGTAACAGGATGTGCATGGTTGTAACTCCCTCCTCGGACCATGTCGTGTGAGGGCAATAAAAATCCGCCCCCCCGATTTAGGGACGGTGTCAACCGCGGTGCCACCCTAATTGGCGGAAAAACCGCCCACTTAATTGGCCGGGTCGCCGGCACGATCGACTCCTCGTCGATATCCTCCCGAGTGGAATCGGATTGTTGGAAAGTTACCGGCTTGCATCCACCCGGCTTTCTGGAAACTCCCCAAAAATTCTGCTCGTTCATCGGTTTGACGTATTATGACAAAATTAAGGGGCTCTGTAAAGTCATTTTGATAAGCCGATCAGGAAGACACGCTGGATGCGTCACGACCCAGACGTCGATCGCGTGGGTTTTCACCTTGCGTAACCTCGATTGTTGGCTTGATACGAGGAATAAGCGGATTGAGCAAAACGCAGGAGTAGTCATGGCCTTCCAAAAAGCATTACGGCATGTGATGATGCCCGGTCGATTCCAAGACCATCACCGGCGGGCATCCTGCCTGCGCCGTCAGGTCTTTTCAGTCGCGTGGGCGAACCCCCGTGGTATGGATAATCTGAAAATGCGGGCGGCCCTCGGCCAAAAATTCTTGCCATTCGGTTAGGCCTTTCGCCACATCCAGTCCAACAACGGAGGCCATCAATGATGGCGCCTTTCTTTAACTTTTTACCCGTTTACCCCCTCAGACCTTGCCGTGCCATAGCTTCGCGTGTGATGCGGGATCGGGTCCCAACCCGCTTCACCGAAGAGGAGGTCAACCAGTTTCTTGCTCCGTCACAAAATCCTCATCCCCTTCTTATGGGCCCCACTACACGAAGACCCCTATGACAAGCCAACACCTTCACGGTCCTGACACTTCATTACAGGATTCTTGCTTTAAAGCCGGTCTTATTGACAAGCACCAAGTGGTGGGCACGCCATACGATGTGTTAGCCAATCTTAACCGGCGATCACATTGTGAGTGTAGGGAATAAATTCCTGCCGAGAGCAAGAGGTGTCTTTATGAGTGCATTGAAAAAAGTTGACGATTCACGCGCGACGCGAAAAGCCCGTTCGGTGCTGGCCTCCAATCGCAAGGGATTCAGGGCTATGCTGCCGTTCTTGGGTCCCGCCTTCATTGCCGCCGTCGCGTACATTGACCCCGGAAACTATGCCACCAACATTCAAAGTGGGTCTGCGTTCGGATATAAACTCTTGTGGGTGATTGTGCTGGCCAATCTCATGGCCATGGTCATTCAGAACATGTCCGCCAAGCTAGGCATTGCCACCGGCAAGAATTTACCGGAACTATGCCGTGAACACTTTTCGCGACGGGTTTCGGTTATCCTCTGGATTGTGTCGGAAGTGGCCGCCATGGCGACCGACATCGCCGAATTTCTCGGGGCCACGTTAGCGCTCAATCTTCTCATCGGGATCCCGATGTTGCTGGCCACAGTCATTACGGGGATTGTGACCTACTTAATTCTCATGATGGATCGGTATGGATTTCGGCCCTTAGAGATTTTCATTGGAGCCTTGGTCTTGCTGATAGGGGCTTGCTATGGAGCGGAGACCGCTTTTTCTCATCCCATACTGGGGCAGGTGCTCTATCACAGTGTTGTTCCCTGGGTGCACGGCACCAATGCGATTTTACTGGTGGTCGGCATCATCGGCGCCACTGTCATGCCACATGTCGTCTATTTGCACTCCGGCTTGACCCAACGCCGCATCATCCCTCGCGATGACCGGGAGAAGAAGAAAATCTATCGGTTCAGCCGCAAGGAGGTCATTATTGCCATGACCCTGGCGGGACTCATCAACCTCTCGATGATGTATATGGCGGCCTCCACTTTTCATGCCACGGGCCATAATCAAATCGCCACCATTCCCATGGCCTATCACACGCTGACACCCGTTCTGGGTTCGGCCGCGGCCGCCGTGTTTTTGATTTCGTTATTGGCCTCCGGGGTCTCTAGTTCCGCGGTCGGGACCATGGCCGGTCAAATCATCATGCAGGGTTTCGTAGGATTCTCGATTCCGGTCTGGGTACGGCGGGTGGTCACGATGTTGCCGACGACCATCATCGTGGCTTTAGGCATCAACCCCACCGAAACCTTGGTGTTAAGCCAGGTCCTCTTGAGTCTGGTGTTGCCAATCCCGATCATTACTTTAGTGTACTTTGCCAGCCGGCGAGAGATTATGGGGGTGTTAGTGAACCGCCCTTATGTCACATGGGCAGCTATCGCCTGTACGACCACGATTGTGCTATTGAACGCCTTATTCATCTATCAAACGTTAGGGGGTACGTTGCCGAAATAAAAAGAATGCCCGCAGCATTTGCTTGTTCGAGTCACTGGCCATGGGCGGGTCATGCGGGCGGATGCCAGTTCGAACCCCGAAGCATGAACCCGATCTTCTGAAAGGAAATCCGCGCTAGACAGAGATTATTCGCCCATCGCAGTCTAGTGCGATGGCAACCGCGATGCACCTGGTATAAAGCCATGTTACACTAAATTTGACCCGGCACTTACGGAAGGATGTATATGACCATTTCCTCGTCACTCCTGGCAGATCAGGCGATTCGCCAATCCATCGCGGCGTTTCCTACCGGATACTGGGATTTGCCCATGCAGACACCAAAGAGTGGACCCACGGCTATCATAGCTATCCGGCCATGATGATTCCCCAAGTTGCGCACAATCTCATTGCCATGGTTCACCAGCACCAACCAGGCATTCGATCGCTCTTCGATCCCTTTATGGGCAGTGGCACCAGCATGGTTGAAGGGCTCTTGGCAGGTCTTACAGCTGTCTCTAAACCCGCTCGCGCGTTTAATGACCCAGGCCAAAACCACCGCGTGGGATCCCGAGGCGTTAAAGGCCCGGGCCAAGACGCTATTGGATTATGTCTAAGAGAGCAAGGTCTCCGGCAATCGCTATCGTTCCTGCGAAGTTGCCCACGGCTCGGGTAAAAACTCGAGGATCTGTTTAGGGCCTACCCTCAAGCAGTAGTCCCCAGCGCGAATACCGCATCGGATTCCTCCAATCACAACTCGTAAATCACGGCAATCACCTGACCCGGTCCATGCACCCCGGTAACGAGAATCCCTTCAATGTCCGCCGTCATACTGGGCCCCGTGATAATCTTCACGAGCGGCGGCAGCGGATCTCTGGGAACGCGTTGTAGACCCTCGGCGACTGTCGCCACAATTTTCTCCCGTGGCACGAAAATTAGATGATAGGGCGTCAGGACGCTCGGCAAGAGTCCGGTCTTCGGGGTACTATAGAGTGCCACACTGCCGGTCGAAGAGACCGCCCAGGCACATCCGGTAATCCCTAAAAAGCTCCCCGCGGTGATTTGCCGCATCTCCCCGGTACTAGTCCACGGGATCCAGTTGACAGTGGCTTTATCGGTCTTTATGGATGGCCAGTCCAGATTCGGCACATCCGGGCTATTCCAGTACACCACCGTATAAGAAGCTAACCGAGAGGATTGTTTTTGAATCACGTCGCTAAGCGCCCCTTGACAGGCGCGTAATAGATCATCGTGGCCTGACGCTAAATAAGACCGCCCACCCGTGGCCTCCCATCGAACAACAAACTCGTGGACCACGGGATCACTGGCCAACATATGGGCGCCCCTCCCTATTGCGGGTTTTGTTCCACCATTCCCCAAACGTTTCCTCAGCGATGGGAGGCATGGTGCGAGTCTTAAACCACCCCCGGGCGAGGCCGGGTCCTGACTTTAAAATCCCCTGTTTTTGATAAAAGCGTTGACCGAAGCGTGCCAGGCGAATCGAGCGGCGGTACCCCTGGGGCGTAGCCCACTGTCGCGCCCACCATCGATAAGTCAGATCAACCCCGTTGGCGGTCAGATGCCGCCGGACCTTTTCTTGGCGCAAAGCCACAATGTGGCCGGGTAGATTGATGTCCATGGGGCAGGCATCAGCACACGCATGACACATCGTACACGCTACGGAAGGGAGTTCAGGCAGGATCGTCAGATCGGTCAATAGTGGGGTTTCGACAATACCGATTGGCCCCGAATACACACTGCCATAGGCATGCCCGCCAATTTGCCGAAACACCGGGCAGGCATTAAGACAAGCGCCGCACCGAATACATGACAGCACATCTTCATAGCGGGTGTCCAAAAGCCGCGTCCGTCCGTTATCGAGAAGCACCACATGCCAGGCTTGGGGCCCTTCGACGCCATCCGCCGACCGGGTTCCCGACACAATGGTGGTATATGCGGAGAGGCGTTGCCCGACCCCATTCATGGCGGGCTGTTGAATGATGTGCTGCAGCGCCTGCCAATCTTTCAGCAATTTTTCTACACCCACCACCGACACCAGTATCGGGGGAAGCGAGGTAACCAGGTCGGCGTTGCCTTCATTGGTGATGAGCACCACACTTCCGGTATCCGCCACCAAGAAATTTCCTCCGGTAATGCCCATATCAGCTTCTAAAAACTCTTGGCGCATCCGTTCTCGGGCATAGCGGGTTAAGACGGTGGGATCATCACTCTCCGGTGGGCGCAATCCCGCATTGCGGGCATCCCCTTGAAACAGGGTCTGGACCGCTTGACGATTTTTATGAGCCGCCGGCGCCAAAATATGTGACGGTTTCTCTCCGGCTCGCTGAATGATATATTCACCTAAATCCGTCTCGATCACCTGGATACCGGATGCGATAAGAGCAGGGTTCAATTCGATTTCCTCTGTCGCCATCGACTTGGTTTTGACTACCCGGCGGACGCCCGCAGTTTTCGCAATGGCTCGCACGATGTCTACCGCATCCGCTGCTGAGCGGGCCAGGTAGGTGCGCCCCCCATGATCTTCGACGGATCGCCGGAATTCCGCCAGCAAGCTATCCATATTTTTGATAGCGTCACGCTTATCCTGCACCGACCGTGCCCGATCGGATTCCCCTCTAGGGAAGTCTTGATACACGGTCTGCCGCGCTAAATGCAAGCGCCGCGTGACCATGCCGATGGTAGCGCGCATGGTGGTATCGGCCAGAGCTGCATCACGGCGTTGCCACCACGGCCGAGGATCCTGTGGCAGGGTCCCTTTCCCTTTCATGACTGCCCCCCCGGGGGCAGGTGCTCCCCAATTGAGCTTTCCTGATCGCGTTGATCCAGGACCTCGGCCAGGTATAAACACGGGAACGAGTTGCCCTGGCGGACAGCACGCCCTTCGAGATGCAGTAAGCAGCCCACATCGGCACTGGTCAGGCCAACCGCCGAGGCCTCCTGAGCTTTTGCATGAATGTACTGCCATTTGGCATCGGCCAATGCCGTCGAGACCATCGGTTCGGTCATGCTATAGGTCCCACCAAACCCACAACACTGATCTTCGTCCTCCGGCTCGTGCACGGCCACCCCCGACCGAGCCAATACAGTCTGAGCCTCGGTCGTGGCCTGTAGCACCCGCCGCATATGACACCCGAGATGATAAATCAGGGGAGGTGTATCTCCTCGCGTAGAAGATGAGGGGCTCTCGGCCTGCAATAACCATTGGCTCAACTCGAGCACCCTTTGGCCCACGGCCACGGCACGCGTGTTCCATCGGGTCGCGTCTTCTTCATCGCCGCCCCGGGCCATTATGTCCTCTTTGATGAGTTCGGGGTAGACATGAACCACCATGGCCGCACAGGATCCCGAGAGCGCGACAATGGGATCCGAGGTGGTTTCAAACGCTTCAATCCAGTGCCGCGCCAACAGGGCTGCCTCCTGTTGGTAACCCGCGTTGTAGCTAAATTGGCCGCAACAGGTTTGCTCGACGGGAAAGTTTACTCGGCCACCCCGCCGCTCCATCACCCGCAACGCCGCCCGACCCGCCTCAGGTCGAAACATGTCCACCAGGCAGGTCACAAACAAGGATACCGATTCCATCACAATCTCCTCTCTCGGGTTCTCCCTCCGGCACCGTTTAGTCATCCAGGCTTCCGATGCGGGTGGAACTCGTCAAGCCCCTCTTTGGCTACCGTTGCCTATCGCCCGTTCGGGACCAATAGGCTTGGCGACCCCGAGGAACACCCCCCACGAGTTCATGGAATCTCACAGCACCAGCGTCATCCATTGTGAGAGCTAGGACACTTAATACCATTATGAAAATATCATTTCGGCCGGGTTGCGTCGCGGAATTTCCTGTCCATGACGCTAGCCGGCAATGTCGGGTCGGGACGAATCCGGCACCTCACCCAAAACCCTCGAGGCTTTCCCCAAAAGCCATTGACTAGTACGAAATTCGAGATCGCGTACCAGGGGACACACCGTCCGCACAAACGGGTAACCCCGCATCCGCGGTGGAAAGCACGTCATATCCGCAACCACCCTTATCCACTTCGGTCTCGCTATGCTCATCCAGTAGGATTCTCGCAATCTAGGACGCCCACTGTCCCATCGATAGCTCCAAAGGCGATCCCCGTCCGAGACTCCGGGCCCGTCCTACCGGACTACCGCCCTCCTCTCGCATCTGAACTGATTGTACGCCCGTTCTTCTTGCGATACCAAGCCTAGAATCGAAAGTCATCACCACGTGACAATCTGGCAGCGCGAGCGCCTGGGATGGTCGTGACCCGCAAACGGTGACGTTCACCCATGCATGAGGTTTTTGCACCCCTCTCAGAAGAGTCCGGCATTGGCGACCGAAACTCACGCCAGGCGGCGAGAGAGAATGGCGCAAAAACTTCACGGATGGGCGGGTTTCGGTGCTGGCCAACTGAGGATGATTTAACCAAGCCTCGCGGACTAGATCCGAACATTCTGTCTAATCGTCGGACCAAAATTCAATGGGAATTCAATTGAATCGTCTAAGCGAAAGGTAAGGCCAATTTCAATTACTTGTCCTAAAACGAGATGTTTTCGATGGCGTTATCCGCCAGCCAAATAGCATTTGATGGAGCCAATACGACTGCTACTGCGGTAGCCCAAGCCTTGGGCATTTCACCTAAACAAGTTCCGCCGCGACATGGGTCGCTGATGGCAACCATGTGGAATCGCGGTGGGGTCAGGCCGCCCTGGCTTTTTTAGAAACCCTGTGGTTGAGGCACGACGGCATTTTCCGATCCAGTTGTCCGACTCCACTTTCATCCTATCACATAGATTGTAGGGACACCGTCGAGGTAATACTGCACGATGCCACGCAGGCGGGGGCAGATTACCGATCTTATTGGTACACATAGCTTACGCAAGCCGTTTGGCTACCACCCCTATCCAGGCAGCACGGACCTCGACGCGGTCAAGACCTCTTCAATCACTCGTCGCTACGGATAACGTTGCGCTACATCGGCATCAACCGCGATCAACGCAATGCCGTGTACTTGGCGTGGGATTTGCAGACGGTCGTACGCCACCGAACCTAGTGCGGTTTTAGGGCGTCGACGGCCGCCCGGCTCAGGCCGGTGATGGTCATGACTTTTTCGATACTGTCACCCGCTTGCAGTAACGCTTGAGCGACCAAGCGTCGTTCCGCCAGCCGTCCAATCTGCTCGCCTTCTTCCCGGGCGCCGTCGACGTCCGCCGTGTAGGTCATCAGCGCCTTTTGCCGATCCTCGTATAATTGTCGCGCCCGTTCATCCTGGCTTAAAAACTCCAGGGTCGTCAGCGCCTTTTTGATGGCCGGTTCTTCCATCGCTAATGCCTCCAATCCTTCGCGGGTCTTCGCGGTCAAAAACAACATCCAGCGCGCCAGCCGGCGTCCTAAGGCGGCGGGTTGTGTCCCGATCTTCCGCAACTCCACAAAATGGACTTCGAGCAAGTCCGTCAACAATAGGCCCGTGACGTCCTCGTGGAGATGAAAGGTGTGGTGATAGCGCGCGGTCGGCAGGTAGTCAAAATCCAGGATGTTAACCGTAATCGCTTTGTGCAACGCGCGATAGTTACCGCCTTCGGATAATTGGCCTTGGAACAATTTCGCCCAATAGAACAGCGTTCGTTGCTCCATATTCCGACGGTTCTGCAACGGGATCTCGAT
>JAKAAL010000106.1 GCA_021802375.1 Bacillota bacterium
GCCCGTTAAGACCACAAAAAATATATAAACAATAAATTTCCTGAGGCGCATACGCCCCCGTTAATGCTCTAAATATATGTAAATCCTTTGGTAACCTTTGCCAACAGTGCTACGTTATATTTATCGTCGTGGAGAACAGAAGGGTCATATCAGTGGAATTGTTCCGGAGGTCGGGGATGGACCTGCCACAGGGGAGTCAACGCATTCACGCGGGCTGTTGGGTGGATTGGGATCAACAGGGCATTTGGCGAGATCAGCAGTTCGTCCCGCTGCCATGGCGGACCTTTCGACTGCTGGCCTGCCTGGTGCAGCATGCCAATCAGGTGGTCCCCCAAACCCTGTTATTTACGGTCGGTTGGAATCAAACCCGTAGCCGATGGGATCTCCAAGCCCATATTCATCGAATCCGTCTTGCTATTGAACCCGATCCGCATCATCCGCAGTGGTTGGTCACCCGGCACGGTAGTGGCTATCTGCTGCATCTGGAGTCTTGGTCGCAACCCGCCTAATGCACGTCAGCATGCTATGCCTGGGAGACCATTTCGGTCCTCTTTCATGGAGGCTTCACTTTCTCTGTACTAAGACTGCACTTTCTCTGCACCCAGAGCGCCCTTCGCGGCGTAGCATGAGGTTGTCTCAGGAACAAGCCCTCAGGTCTTGTCTCTAACGAGACATAATCCAATTATGAGAGGTGATCGGTGATGGCTTCCGGACTCGACACAACTGCGGACTGCTGGTCGCAGGCTTCCTGCATCGCGGGAAAATTACGCGTTTGTTCTGCGATATTATGCTCCTCTTGAAAACCCGTATGAGTATAAGGTGATGACGCGATCTGAGGCGGTTGCTCTTTCCCAAGCGGGCCTTCAAATAGGTGTGGTCTGGGAAACCAATCCTGTATTAACGTCATACTTTAGCAACGCCCAAGGCCAGTCAGATGCAACCTCGGCCGTCACGTACGCCCACAACACGATCGTTCAACCCGAAAATTCTGCTATCTACTTTTCGGTGGACTATGATGCGACCGAGAGTGACGCTCAAGGTGCTATTGCGGATTACTTTGAAGGTGTTTCGACAGCGATCAACCAATTGGCAACCGAGGGTTATCCATATTATGCATCGGCGGTGTATGGCGATGGGGCGGTTTGTAAGTACTTGAAGTCACAAGGATTGGTCTCCTACACGTGGCTGGCCGGAGCCGCGAGTTGGCCCGGATCGGGATCGTATACCGGATGGAACTTGAAACAGGGCTCGTCAGGTATAACTGTTTGCACGATTGGCTTTGACCCAGATACGAGTAGCTCCGATTTCGGAGAATTTACCGTTTGATCTTAACTGGATGCAAGCCTAGTTTACCTGAGGTCCCGTCTGGACAACGCGTAGACCAACTTGCCAATCCGCAAACAACGGCCTAGAACTGCGGATAACGTAACGGATTTCTACTACGGCGGACCGTCCATGTAAACCTGTTTGGCTGATAGTTGTGGAAGATTCGTTACGCCCGCCAGTTTTCGGCCGGTAAGTGTTACACCTCCAATGGCCTAGGGCTACCAGCGATGTTCCAGACTCCGTCATGCCCTTTTGCGGTGAAATGACCATGTCGAGCAAGGCATTGGCAGCCGTCTGCATAAAGTTAAGCGTGGCCACATTGCTAGCCCTGGGTTATCTGGGGCCGGCGTACCAAACGCACCAAATCATGTCGATAAACAAGATTTGTTCGAATCTCTGTAACCGTAGTCGACTCGTTGGCGTTATAAGTGAAGTGAAGCACGTTAAGACTCTGGATCCCATGGAGGGAATGCTAGTGCGGGTGATAACTTCGTTGCACTCTCGACCTGGGTTGGTTGCCGGGATGCGCAGCTTGAGATCGAGAAGCTTACGGTGGGCCGCGTCTACTGCTTGGTTGGGACTTCTGTTGGCTACGAGCGGGTTTGTGCCTGTCTCAGTACCCAATGGCCATCCGCTCGACCTCTCCGTCTCCAACACTAACGCTCCGGTGCTGCTGGCCTCGGTCGGTCACACCATCGTTGTCGAGCGGTGGGGAGAGTCCGGGTGGGTGAGCCAGCCGGTTACGAAGACGGCTACCGACTCCGCTGTGATATCCGGTAGCCTTGTTTCCCAACCTAAGAGAATGTTTGCCGCCGTCGTGCTCGGCGAATCCGATTCCGCACGCATTCAGGTGTTCATGGAACCAAAGGGAGCAAAAACGTGGACGTCGGTCTTGAGTACGACCATTCCAACATTGGTGGCTGGATCGATTCAGCTTGCCGTCGCTGGTCATTACGACTGGGTTCTTGCAAAGGGAACTCCGGGGGCGGGCTTGATGGCGAAGGAACTGTGGATGAGCGTCAACGCAGGTAAGTCGTGGCAGTTATTTGCATCGGGCGATGTGACCGCAGCATCGGCACCGCATAGGCTGCCCTCAGGGTATCCTACCGGGATCGCGGCCACTGCTTCGGGGAGGTTGATCCTGTCCAACAGTCCGCGGGGCGGTGGGACGACGGACGTGACCGAATATCGAGCGGGTACCTCGATGGCTCGACACTGGACATTTAACCGTCCCGGGGCGACGGTTGACGAGGCCCTGCCGGCATTGGTGGGAGCAACGACGATTACCGTACCATTCATCGAAAGCGGGAAAAGCACGACGCAGCTTGCTGAAGCGGTGCGATCCACGACCGCAACGAGCTGGAGCATTCGTGCCCTCGACGTACCCAACCCTGGGCCGGCTGAGGTCGTGCTTGGTGTTGACGCTGAGGCCCTGGTTGAGGCCCATTCTTTACAGATCGTCGCCGTCGGAAGAGTCCGGCAGGTGGCCTTGCTATCGTCGTTTCCCCAGCCACTAATGGCGGCGGTGATTGGTCCTGACTCAGTGGTAGCGTTGAAGTCGAATCATACGCTGTGGGTGAACACCGCTCAAGGCACCTGGAAACCGTGGTAATGATCACAAGCTTCCTGTGTTCAAATAATTGAATTGGCCCACAAGCACGGGCTCTCCTCTTTATTGTCGAGACGTTTGACGACTATGCTTAGTTACATACCTGCCCGTTAATCCATTAAGCTCTGATGTACATACGCCACCGTTAACACCGTAAAAGCTTTAATGGTTTGGCAACTTTGCCGTTGGAGCGACGTTAATATTGAGCATCCTACATGTCAAGTGTATCGCGCTGAGGGAATACGCAGGAGGACGAAGAGATATTGCTAAAGCACCTTCATCCATCGTTGGATCAAGGTGAGTGCTTGGTCTGCCGAGTGGTAGCTACCTACCACGTAATCCCAGATACCACACCGCCAGGCTGCTACGGTGTGTTCTCCATCCCCCGCGGCCTGAACATATAACATGCCGCGGCCCGGTAACGCACTGCCGGCGGACTCGCTCAACTTCCAAGCGTCCGCGACGGCGATCGATTTCGAGCGTCCAAGCATGCCCTGCATGACGATCCACCAATGGTCTTGGTACCACACTACGGCCTGAGCGTATCCGCTGTTGGCCGTATAATATCCTCGGATGCCGTTCGCGATCTGCACCGTAACCCACGACGCGGTTCGCCAGGTTGGGATCAGCCTGTGCCACGAGGATAGCACCGCTGGAATCTCAGCCGGTGTAAGGGCCCCAGGCGCTCCAAACGCTAAATACCCCCCGCGCCCGGGATGGGCGAGTCCGATCGGAGTCCGTGCATAGTCTCCCCAGAGATCGGCTAGCGGAAGACGATTGGGATTCACCTTCGGGCTGTTTAAGGAACTGGGTGCAGATCCGTTGCCTGCCACTAAGTTGACGATAAACGAATGGGGGTATTTCGGATTGATCACCGTCGATATGCCGAGCGTTTCGGGCAACAGCGGTAACGAACCATGCCAAATGTGGCGCCGTTGAAAATAAGTTTCTAATGCAGTGTTAATGACCTGAGGACTTGTTAAGAGAGAAGTCATCGAATTGTCCACGTGTAACGCGGGATTACGCGGGGTGGAGGTAAAGCCTACGTCAGCGCCGAGGAGGCTCACAGCTACCAATCCGGGGGTGATCCATTTCAAACACCCTCGTTGTCTCTCGAACCTATGCATCCCAATAGCTCCCCTTCCGTTAGGTACCCACACCCGCTGCTACCTATGATAACGTCCGAAGCCGCAACCAGGTTTCACCGCTATTTGACAATCAGATTGCTTATCGCACATCCATGCCCGTTTATGCATTAAACTCTGTGGCATATCCGCCCCCGATTGTCGATGATTAACCGTATAAAGCATATGAACGCCACGCCCTGCGCGAATGTCTGCTTATGAGTGTACACGACCGTTGGTCAACATCAGAACGAAGAGAACACTTCCTGCCCGTTAATCCATTAAGCTCTGAGGCATATCCGCCCCCGTTAATGCCGGATGCAACCGGACAATCAGGATTTCTTCCACCACACAATTTTCATTGTCCCGGGTCGTTTCATGCCGACCCAAATCAGATTCCCGTTCCAGTGTCCTTTTTAACGAATCAATACGGGAAGCCATGAAGTCCAGTGTCTCCCTCCTGAGGTGGTCATCCAAATCCGATTTTTCTCTTGTGCCCACCCTACGTGTCGATTGATAAAATCTATCTGCCCCACCTGACTAAGCCACGAGGCGGTGTCCTGAAGATTCCAGGTGGCTCCACCATTGGTTGAACGCCACAGCCGATTCCCGGCTAAATCCCAGATCACATGGCCTCCAACCTGTTGGACGACGGGAGGCAGAGAGAATCGATGGGTGGGGTGCAGACTCGGCATGAATTGCCCGGGAATCGTGAATGGGCGGTCCCAATGGTGGCCGCCATCCGTAGTGCGTAGGATTTGGTCGTTGGTGAGCGCATCATTGCCGCCTCGAATGACACCAAATCGGCCCGTGAACGTGGGACTACTTGCAGTGTCGGGGGCCACCCTCAGCGCTACCTTGGTCCAGGTGTGTCCGCCGTTCGTGGTATGCATCAAGACGGGCAGACGGTGCTGCGCTACATTGTCCTCGGTCATCCATCCGTCGTCTGGACTCGTGAACGTTACGCTCCCCGTGACGATCCAGGATCGTCCAGGAATCTGGGCAACACGTATCCACGACCGTCCACCATTGGTCGTGTGCCATAGTTCTAGCCCTGGGTACACCATTCCGGCGTCTGCCGACCCGGCGGGGCCGAATTGCAGCCAGCCATCCCGGGTGTTGAGAAAATCAACCGCCTTCAGAATCGGGGTGCTCAGGGCGCTGTCCGCAAGCTGGGGCAGATGCACCGTCCATTGGTGCCAGTGGTAGCCACCGTCGCTGGTTTTACTAAATAAGATCGTTCCCGTTCCGTTCCACGACCCCAAGGACTCGGTGGCAACCACCGCGATCGATCCACTCAGATTGTCTCCCCCGGTGAAGGGAAGAGTCACCTGACCCGAGGTTCCTACAACGCTTAGGGTGACATGCGGAGGGGTGACTTTGATCCACCTTCGCCCGGCATCGGATGTATGCAGGAGGAATGGTTTGGACGGAAAGGTCGAGAGCGGACGATTAAACCCCGTCGCCCAGCCGTCGTGTAACGTTTTCATCGCTAGGCCTCCCAGATTTAATACGGTAGGTGTTGAGCGAGATGGTGCGATCGATGCCGCCCAAGCAGTAGACGCTAGCAGGAGGGAACTCGTTAGGATTGCCCCCAGAGCCACCTTCCAGCGCCGAAGATACGAATCGACCCACCGATAGTTGTGCAAGAATATCCTCTCCCCGTAGTGACCATCACCGTGAACCTCGATCCTGTCGTTGGGATAATCACCAGGTAAAACGCCATACGCACTCTACTGGTTACACCTTGGGAATTGTCATCGTGTGGTACACCCTAACCGGACGTCAGGATCGGGGTGGAAATCTCGTCAGCATAGGGTCCTCGTTCACTGTCTGAAGATGGTCTTATATCGGTATTTCTTACGGCACACTCCTGCCCGTTAACGCATCAAGCTTTTCTTTGTAACCTTATCGCCTATTTGCGCGTTCTTATCCTAGGAGGTGCTACGATGAACACCGCAAATGGGGGGCTTAAGAAACACGGTAAGGTCTATTCCGTCATAAAGTCTACGTTTTTGTTGGCCACTGGTGGCTTGGGATTGGTAGCTTTTGGGGGACCTATGCATGTCTCCACACCGACATCCTCAGCGTTCTCGGCCACATCGTCCTCGCCTATCTACACGACCCCCGTTTCGTCCAACAATGTCGCGCCTCGCTGGTCCACGTCCGTACCGCCGCAATTGGTGTTCAACCATGGAACGCCGCTAATCCTTACGAGCACGAAACAACAGCTCGTTTTATCGCGACACTTCCAAACCCATTGGCAGCGCAATACGGTTACTACCGTGCCATCCCATCACACAATCAATGGCGAGAGACTATGGTGTGGACCACAGGGATGCTGGATTGCCTGGACCACCACCTCGCCTGGTGATGCATCTGCCCGCCTCTCTATCATGCACAGTAATACCGCCGCTTTGCACTGGAAAACCCGCTGGAGTACCTCCATTTCGAGGCCTGCCACCGGAGGACAATTACAGATAACCGGGAACGGATCCAATCTCTGGGTCTTGTCGACGGGTACCCCGGCGGCTGGAATGATGC
The DNA here is from genome assembly GCA_021802375.1 of Bacillota bacterium. The sequence continues at coordinate 6,604 of JAKAAL010000106.1, forward strand.
CAAAACTGCTGTGGTCCAGCCCTAACGGGGGCCGGTCATGGTCTCTGATTGCCGCAGGCAATGTGTTGTCGATGCCGGCCCCCTTGCGCCTGCCAGCAGGGTACCCGACAGGAATTACGGCCATATCCCGGAACCATCTCATCCTAACCCTCGAGGCGTCCAACACGTCCATGACCGCCGTATCCTATACATTTCATCCGAGGGCCGTCCATATTTTACCCTTCCCCAGGCCGTTGAACGTGCAGTGGACGATCGCCTTACCGGCTCTGGTCCACGGGTCCACCGTCACGATTCCGATCATGGGATTGGCGGGCGGCGCTAAGGGCGTCTTGAGGATTGCCACGCGCAAATCCCGCCATAGCGTCTGGACGTTGCATCCCATCGCTGCTCTACCGGGTGGGTCGGCCACGACCGAATCCGGAAACATGGACGTGCTGTCGGGAACCACCCACCTGGATGTCGTGTGGCCCACCGGCCACGTGGTGCAGCTTCCCGAGTTGAAATCGTTCCCTAATCCGTTGGTTACTGCGCAAATGGGATCGCACATTGTCGTATTGGGCAAAGACAAATCTTTGTGGGTCAATAGCCACGAAGGCTGGAGAAGGTGGTCATGAAGCTCAGACGGCCTCAGTGACATCTGAGTCGATCAATTTGCCGAGGAGCTATGAGTCAAACGCTGTCCCCGTCGTGCGAATCGTTCGGAGTTATTAGGGCACACACCTGCCCGTTAATCCATTAAGCTCTGTGGCACAAACGCCCCCGTTTATGCCTCGAATCCGGTCACGAAGACTTGCTGAATAATGGCTTTCGAGGTTCAATATCGGGGTCCGGACGATCGATTAAGCAGGCCAAGTTCCATTGGCGGCCATTGCACGCTCCCAGATCGCGCCACCGTCGGTGGTCTTCAGCAGCAAACTTTTGGTAGCTGACGTCTCCCCATTGATCCTCTGTAGCAAGAGCCAGCCGGTGGAGTTGCTCGTCATTTGCAGATTTTCTACCCGATACCCGTGTTCAGACGCCAACTGCAGAACGCCGGATATCGGAATGGATGACCAGGTTTTTCCGCCATTGCTGGTGGCGTCAAACCGCGTTAGCGCATCATCCACGAGCCAACCGCGGTCGGCATTGATGAAGGACGATTGCAGAGCGAATTGAGACGGGTCTAAGGCGAGCACAGATTTGATCGTCCAAGTGACTCCTCCATCGGTGGTGCCATACGTGAGAACGTGATCCGATTCGGATTTGCCCTGATACTGCATTAAAACGGTGCCCCGCGGCCCCGAAAACACCGGGGTAAACCCGATGGTGTTGTTCCCTTCGAAGTCCTTCGGAATGGGCAACGCGAGCGGAATCCAGCGTGCGCCCGCATCGGTGCTGTGATACAGACTGGCACTGGCGGTTGCAACCACCAGGTTGCCCACCGCCACCCATCCATCGGTGGCATTGGTGAACGTCATCGGCATTGGCTCATCCATCGCCGGGAGAGCGTTTGGCGTCGGATGGGGGTTCGGCACATATCCGCTTGCCGCCGACATTATCGTCCACGAGGCTCCTTGATTAGTCGTGCGAAGGATATCGGTGTCTCCCTGCATCATAGCGCCGCCGGAAAACGCTCGAATCCATCCGGTTTTGGTCGACGTAAAGTCAAGTTGCTCCACCATCGACATGGCTCGCGGAAGCATGGTCACGCTCCGACGCCATCGGCGGCCACCCGTCGTGGTGCGTAGGACGGTGAGCGTACTCGACTTCTGGTTGCCTACAATCCAAGCAATCCATCCGATTTGAGGGCCGAAAAATGAGACAGTCGGGGTGGTTGTGTTGGGGTTCTTGGCGAGGGGAGAGCCCGGGACCGCGTATCGCGTCCAACGACCGCCCGCATCGTTGGTTCGCCAGAGTACGAACTGACCATGTTGGTATCCGCCTGTGTACCCAACCGTGGGCGTCACCATGTCGACGGCCATCAATCGGGCTGACGATAGCGGGACGAGGGATGGTGCACTGGGCACCGAAGCGGCGAGAGCCGTAGGGGTCAATCCGATGATGCCCGCCGCTAGGGCGGTGACGAAATGTGGCCATCGGATGCGGTCAGTCATCCAAGCCCGGTAGTGACGCATTGATCTTCCTCCTCGGTTAAACACGTTAGGTAGGCGCGAAGCCGTGTTACTGGACATAACGCCAGGACGTGGGAAAAGGTTACACGCTAATCGGCATGACTGAGGAGACTTTCCGAAGGGTCGCCGGTTTGGTACCTGTTCGGCCTTGCAGTTCGTACCCTCGTCATTCCTGCAGGGGAAGAACCTGCGTCGCTAACTGGCCCATTCAGCGTCAAGCTAAGTGACATCTCGGGCGGGGGATCGCCGGGATGAAAGCTCCACGGAACATATCCAGGCCTCCACAAGGTGGGGTCCACCAGGAGGGTGGGCCAATGGCGGCTCTTTGGTTTCATTTTTTTCAGAACCATTCTCTTCACGGGTTAGGGCGTACTCCTGCCCGTTAATCCATTAAGCTCTAAGGCACATACGCCCCCATTAATACATCAGTGCAGGCTCTTACGCACTTTCTGTTATTAAGAGTCGACGTCGTAACGATGCAGCAACCTAATAGTAAGGGTTTGCGATTATTTCTTCGAAAGAATGATGGAAACTCGTCAAACTGTCCAGAGACGGTGGATATGTTATGCGTATTTCCCACAGTGCCAGCAGCAAATAACAGGAAATACCTGTAACGTCTCTGTTTAATCATTGTATAGTCAATTAGTAATAACAGAAAGTGCGTAAGAGCCTCAGTGCAGAGCAGTGTGATGTTTTTGAGTACTACCTAAGATTGGGGATTGGGGAATAGGCACATTCTGAGCGTCTACATGGACGAGCACTGCATTCGCGTCCTAATTAAATCGCGCATCAAAAAGAGGAGATTGAATATGTAAGAGGAAATACAACCCAAAGCACGTCGACTGAATATATCCTACTAACTCACCT
>JAKAAL010000107.1 GCA_021802375.1 Bacillota bacterium
GCGGATATCGCGAAGGGTGGCCAACGGTAAAATGATGTGCCCCCAGGCTTGAGCCATGTCCGATCCGTTCCCAGAGAATCGGGATTGGCTGATGGTATCGGCCTCTAAAATCGCCTGATACACGTCGGGCTTTTCTCGTTCGAGCCAAGCCAGTAAAGTGGGCCCCAGGTTAAAGCTGATACGCGAAAAGTTATTGACGATACGCACGATGTGCCCGTCGCCATTTAGGATCCGAGAGGCGGTGTTGGGTTCGTAGCATTCCGCTGTGATCCGTGCATTCCAGTCGTGATAGGGCGCTGCACTAGATTCCCATTCCACCTGGTTGAGCCACGGGTTTTCCCTGGGCGGTTGATAAAAGTGACCATGGATACAGATTTGACGCGCTGACATGCAAATCCTCCTTAGTGGCGATAGGTAACCAAGCACGAATGACCAGGTACTACTGGAGGAGTGGGCAGGGAACGGTGCGCGGTGCCCAGGCTCTCCGGTGTCGCAGAATTCATTAGAACGGCTAAATGATCGTCATGGCGATACGGCGTGGGTTCGGGGGAAAAATTGAGCCAAATTCTAAGCTCGGCCCCGTCCAGTTGGTACCTTAGGCTAATCATAGGATACGGGTCCTCACAAGTGGAGGTGACGGGTGTGTCGCCATTGGACGACAGAACTGGGTTTAGATATTCCCGCCGCACCGTGAGGAGGTTTCGGTACCAGGTCGACAGCCGATTGTTTCGATGCGAGGAAAGCTTGGCCGACAAGAACGTGTTTGGATCTGCCGGATCTAAAATCTCCTCATTACGATAAGCCCACTCCCGGGCACGGCCTTCTCGCACCGCTTGCAACAATGCGGGATCCTGGTGATCGACGAAATAAGGAAACGGGTGATCCTCTGCATACTCCTCGCCCATAAAGAGGAGGGGGGTGGCCGGTGCGAGCACTATCGTTGCGGCCACCAGACGTCGTTGTGCGTCCGACAATTGGGCCGTGAGTCGATCCCCTACCGGCCGATTGCCGATTTGGTCGTGGTTTTGACTGTAAGTCACAATCCGATTCAAGGGTAGCGGTCGATAACGGCGACCATGGCGCCGCTTTCGGTAGGCTGAATATTGCCCGGTATACACGTAGCCACTAGACAAGGCATGGCAAAGGTCCTGGAGCGTGCCGTAATCCTGGTAATACCCATGGCGTTCTCCGGTGATCAGAGCATGCAGCGCATGATGCAGATCGTCATTCCACTGTCCGCTAAAGCCCAGTCCCTCCCGCTCCCGACCCATAATCTCCCGAGGGTCGTTGCGGTCACTTTCAGCGACTAGGTGCACCGGACGGCCAGAAGTTTCAGCCATGGTATCGCAAGCCCGCGTCATTTCCCGGAGAAAAGGTTCGGCACTGGTGTCGATGATGGCATGGACCGCGTCGAGGCGGAGCCCGTCCACGTGGTAATCGACAATCCACTGCCGGGCGTTTTCGAGAAAAAACGCCCGGACCGCGTCGCTCTCCGGCCCATCAAAATTGAAGGCTTGACCCCAAGGGGTATGGTAGTGGGTATTGAAGTAGGGTCCAAATTGGCTGAGAACGCTCCCTTCGGGACCGGTATGGTTATACACCACATCCAAAAAGACAGACAGCTGATGCTGGTGACACGCGTCGACCAAGCGCGCGAAGCCTTCGGGGCCGCCATAGCTAGACTGCGGAGCATAAGGGAATACCCCATCATAACCCCAGTTGCGCTCGCCGGGAAATGCCGCAATGGGCATGATTTCGATGGCCGTGATGCCCATCGCCGAGAGGCGCGGGAGATCTGGGATAACGTCAACAAATTGACCACGGTCACTAAAGGTACCCACATGTACTTCATAAAACACTAGGGATTCCCAACGGTGGCCTGACCACCCGGCATCATGCCACACAAATTGTCCGGGATCGATGACCGCCGATGGTCCCAAGACGCCATCCGGCTGCCAGCGTGAAGCAGGATCCGCAAGTTCTCTGTCACCATCGACCCGATAGCGATAGCGATCTCCAGGACCGATGCCTCTAATGGCCCCAGCAAAGTAGCCATTGTCTTGGTTGACAAGACCTACGAAACGCTCTGCACGATCCAAGTAGAGATGAACGTCTACGGTTTCAGCAAAGGGAGCCCAGACTCGAAAGGCCGTCGTGTTGTGGCCTAAATACCGGGCGCCTAGCGTGCTCTCCAGTGATTGGTTCATCGATCTCCTCCTTCCGGCATGGTGCGATGATAGTTAACAGTCTCAAGCATTTTTTGGATCTTCGGATCTGCTTGGATCGCTTCCCAATTTTTCCGCATTTTCCGGCTCCAGTTGGTGTCGCTTTGAAGGCCCGGTACATTAATGGGGAGGGTCTCTCCGTAGAGATCTTCTAGGTTGACCATTGTCAGTTGGCTTAAGGATTCGGCCATACGGGTCAAGAGTTGGGCAAGGACTTGGTCCGCTTCGGCCTCTGTATCGGTCACACCAATCTGTCGGCATAATGCCTCACGCTGCCTTGGGGGCGCGTTTTCCCAATATGTGGCCCAGGGTGGCATGTCGTGAGTGCCGACCAAAGACAGCGTCGATTCGGACGGCGGTTCTGGCGAAGGAAAGATCCAGGTGCCTAAGTAATGATGCCGGGTCATAGCGACATCCACGGCCCGTGGCACCAGTCCGAGATTCTCTCCCACCACGATGGTACCGCTACGATGGGCTTCGAGGTCAATGATTGCGTAAAATTCATGGGCCGGATAGCGCACGTAGAGCCCATCGGACACCGGGAGCGACTCGGGAATCCAAAATCTGCGGTAAAATCCCATGACGTGGTCGAGCCGCAGAATCTTAGCATAACACATGTGATGCCGTAAACTTTCAATAAAGTACTGATAGCCTTCTTCTCGTATGCGCTCTGGGTGTAGGGGTTCAAACCCCCAATTTTGCCCGGACGGGAAAAACGCGTCGGGAGGAGCTCCGACGGATGCCGAAGATACGAAGAGGTCCTGCTCATGCCAGGCGTCGTAGCCATCGGGGTGGACACCAATGGGCAAGTCCAGATAGAGGCCACCCCCACGGCTACGCTCGCGATCGGTAAAGGCTTTCAAGGCGCTGTCCATCTGCCACTGCACGAATTCATGGTAGTGCCTACGTTCCATCATCTCCTTGTCGTTGGGCAAAGGAGCGTCATCGGCCCAGGTCCGCCACGATGTCCCGCGGATCTCCACCAGGGCCCGAAACTCGGCGTAGTCCCTGACATCAGGATGCGCGGTGCGCCACTGGTCAAACACGCGGGACTGATGGTTCGACGCCATCTTTTCTAAGGCCTGACGGCGGAGCGCCATCCCAGCCCGATAATCGACGCGAGGGCTTTGACGCAGTCGCTCTAATTCGCGGTCCAGGCCTTCAGGGAAGATATACCCATTATGGTCCGTCTCTTTCAGTACCTGGTCAACATCAAGATAGAACTCATTCCAATAGCGTTGGCTCACCGGACGATACGGACTGGGGTCATAGGGTTCATCGAGAAATGTGGCCAAAAGGGGTAAGGTTCCAATGAAGCGGCCCCCCAACTCATGAGCCCATGTGGCCACCCGCTCCAAATCGGTCAGGTTGCCTGCCCCCCAATTATCATGGGAGGAGAGGCCATAGAGCGGGAAAAAGAGCCCCCATTCCCGAAGATTTGCGGTCGGCGCGCCATCGGGCGGTACAATGATGAGGGTTTTTTGGATCCGGCCTAAAAAATTCCAGGTGACTGTATGATACCCGAGGGTCAGGCGTGGCGACTGCCAATAAAATGACCGAGTCTTGCCAGGGTCGTCAAAAGTTCTGGGAGCCGCGGGCAACTGATCCGGGACAAATGTGCCGTCGGTCGAGGCACCAGCTTCGTCGGTGATGACATACTCGACGCGGGTACAGGTTTTTGGCAAGGACCAGAGCACGTTGGCCGATTGATGGTGACCGGCTACTGCCACGGGAGGCGGCCCGGCTTGGGCCTTGATGGCCATAAGAGACTCCACCATCGCCTGAGCGTGCCGAGGAGACTGAATGGGGATCTTCATGGTTTGCAGGACGGCCAAGATTTGATCCGGGGTGGCTCGCGTGTATAGGCCGTCGGTGTTCCGGTATTGGGTGATAATATGCGCATGCCGCCGTGCGAGGCGATGGAGCCAAACCAGTTCAGAATCCAAATATCCCCTACCTTTCAAACCCCAGTCCCGATTGATTCGCAATTTCATGACCACCCGTAATGGTCCCTAGGTTACCATATGTAGGATGAGTTGTGATGCGAAATTTCTAGGGGGTGGGTGGTCATCGAGCCCCCTGACGAATTCTCGAGTGTCAAACGGGTAGTCGATTATTGGGGAGGGGCTATTCAGCGAATCCTTCTTCGAGGTAAGCTCTCTTTAAACGTAAATTCCCTATTCCCCCGTGGAATAGCTGTTCAGACTTCGAGTCTTTTGGCTTCTCGTTGATGGGTATCTTTTCTCGTTATAGATCGTCCATTTTATCCACCCAAAATTTCCCTACGCAGTTTCTTAATGGAGGGGGTGTACTCCCCTGAAGTGTCTATATTAAATATCGGGACGCCGATCCGGGGTTCGTCGTAAGGGCTGACCCGAAGTTCCATTCCCTTTCTGGCTATGTCGACTCCTTTGTCCCCATGGAAGTCTTCCCGAAGCGGGTTGTCCAGCCCTCGACGGACAAACCTGGCAAGCGCGATCTTTTCGTCAACCGTACAAATTAATAGATAGAGCCGCGCCTTTCCAACGAACGGTTCAAGCCTGGCCGACCATACACTGTGCTGGAACGCTGCTTCAGCAATCACCGATACGTTGTTTGACATTAGACCCAAGAGTGTATCAAAGAAGATTTCCGTGGCTATTTTGTTGGCTTCCGCCGGAAGTTCGTCATGTCGTTTGCCGAAAGTATGCACATATCTATAAACCCACGTTTCGCACCCCGTGATGATCCCCCGTAACCATTATCCCCTGCGGGTTTGAGGCGTTTTGTGGAATTCCGCTCCAAATTCTCCCAAGTCTCGTCGGTACAGGCAGATTCTCAGTCACCGATTTATTTCTGCGAGCGGCGCTTTGCGTAAAGGAATTCCGGAATTTATGGCGAATTCTTCTCTATGGACACCACACAAAGCACTCCTCCGGCGCTGCCGGAGTTCGTACAGAGTTATCGCATGGGGTTTGCCGTCACGGCCGTCGAAATGGCCGAGCGCATTGGGCTGGTCGAGTACCTCGACCAGGCGATGCGTTGGGATCGGAAACAATGTCGGGTGTCCCCCGGCACCCGACTTCTGGCCTTGATGATTACGTTTCTCGTCGATCCCCGGGCCGTGTATCGCATCCCGGAATTCTATACGGAGTTGGATTGTGCCGTCTTATTTGGGGCCGACCGTCAGGCCGCGGATTTCAATGACGATGCCATCGGGCGCGCTTTGGAGAAACTGTTTGAAACCACCCATGCGGGGCAAGTCCACACGGGCTTGTGTCAACAAGCCGTCGAACGTCTCGGCCTCGATCCGACGCTCCAACTGCAGTGTGACACCACCAGTATTACTCTCACGGGCGAGTACCCGGATCCCGGGGCGGGGAGTCAGCCCACCTATGGCTACAACAAAGATGGCCACCCCGATTGCAAACAATTGGTGGTGGGCGTCGTCGCCCGCACGGATGGGATCCCCTACGGGGTGGATGTCTGCGATGGCAATATGGACGATCCCACGTGGAGTCGCCAAGCCATCATGAGTACCGGCTCTGCCTTGGCGGAGGACCTCCGGGACACCATGTTGTTTGTGGCGGATTCTAAATTGGTCAGTCAGGATACCGTTGAAGATTTGTGCGAGGCCGGCATTCGATTTGTCTCCCGGTTGCCGAATACGTTCGGGATCGAACAGACCACCAAAGCGCAAGCCCGACAGCGGAACCAATGGGAGACGATCGGGGTGTTAGGGCGTGAAAAAAATGCCGCGGTATACCGGCTCAGTGAGCTACCGGGGACGATTCGGGACAAGCCGGTGCGGTTGATTGTGATCCATTCGTCCGCCCTGGAAGCTAAAGCGGCGCATTGGGAAGAGAAGACCTTACAAACGGGCGCCCTCCGGATCGATGCGTCTTTGCATGCGATCACGGCGCGGACCTTTGCGTGCCAGGCCGATGCCGAATCCGCCTGGCAGCGATGGCAGGCCAACAAATGGCTCCGTCAAACCGGATGGGTGGTGATCGGGCACGTCGTGCCCACGGAGACGACGCCAGGGACCCCGGCATCGAACACGCCCACATGGCGGATTGAGGCGTCTCGGACCGAGACCAATCCGGCCTTTCTCGATTCCGAACGGTTTCGTCGCAGTACCTTTATTCTGGTGGCCAATGATCCGCGCCGGTCGGCGCGGGAACTCCTTACTGCCTATAAAACGCAACAGGTGGTCGAACAAGATAATGCGTTGGTGAAAGGCCCCTTGGGCATCGCTCCTCTCTTTTTAAAAGATACCAAAAAGATCGACGCGTACGTCTATGTGGTCTACCTCGCCCTGTTGTTGTGGCAATGTATGCAAGCCGTGATGCGGCAAAACCAGGTCAAGCTCGGGATTACCCTGCCGTATCCGCACGGTGCACTCCAGCCTGCACCCACCACCAAACGGCTGAAGGAGATCGTGGGGCCAATTCAGGTCGCGGTGTTTCGCAACAGGGATGGCACGCTCCGACGGCGTCGGAGTGAACTGACCCTGGTCCAACGCCAGGCCTTATTACTGGTGGGGATGGATTCACGACGATTTACGCAGATTCCGTCGGGATAAGAACATTCACCATGCCTTGGCTAGGGGTGCGAAACGTGGGATAAAAATCTCATTACCCAGCTCCTGTGAAAATGTTGTTTTCCCTGAACCTGGCATACCAGTCACAACGATTAAATACGGCTTTGACATGTATTTCACTCCTTACGGCGTAAGTTTCATAGCGACTGATGAAGTTCAAATTCACTATCGGTCTGGACTGTAGCATTCAATTATTGTATAGAACACTCTGTGTTTTCAATCATTTTTCCGGTAACATGAATCTATGGAAGACAACTCGTTAGTTCATTTGCAGCACAATTCGTTCAGAGTCTTATGTCGCTGATCCGTCCTGTTATCGCACTCAGGATGTGCGCTATTAAGCCTTCGGTGGGGGCGTCTTTAATGGATGGTTCCGGTTAGATCGCACAGTCCGGACTTGCCGCGACGTGCAACCGCAGCGCAAACTGAGCGATGCATAATCGGGACATTCCAAGGTAAGCGGCGGCCTCAGTCTACATATCGGAGGTTCGGAGCAATTCGGCAGAACCTCTATTGGAATAACTGTTGAACACAGTTCGCCTTGGTTCCACGAGTCCGGTCTGCCAAAGTTCGGAGGTGGTCATCTGGACTCGAATTCCTGTTGCGTTAGCGGTGTTCGTCGTTCAACGAAGAGGTATCTGAGACGAGCCAATCCACGATAGTCTCCACCGACAAATGCTTGGCCGCTATATCAACGACCAAATTCTCTGCATCTGTCCGTGAACCCTCAAGTTCCATGTCATTGAACCGCAGGAACAAACCCGCCGCGGTAAAGGCCGTCCGCTTGTTTCCGTCTTGAAACGGGTGGTTGAGGACTAACGAGTGAAGGAGTACGGCGGCTTTTTCCAATACGGAGGTATAGAGGTCGGCCCCTTCGATCGTAGCCTCTGGTCGGGCGACCGCGGATTCGAGTCCCGTCAGATTCAAGACGCCATGCGTGCCTCCAAATCGTTCAATCACTAGGAAGTGAATGAAGAGGACTTCCTGAACGGTGAGGTATCTCACCGTTCAGCCAATCGCCGCAAAACATCGGCGTATTCCGCCGCAAAACTATCGACGGCTCGCACGAAGTCCGGCGTAATGTCCGGTGAAACCTGCCGTACGGGCTTTACGACAATCTCTCCCTTGTCGTTCCGCAGAAGCTCCACGGGCTGATCTTCGAGGTTCATCTGGCGCACCCATTCAGAAGGAATCGACACCGCAAAACTATTGCCGACTTTGAATACCTTGCGGACTTGCACGCGCGTCACTTCCTTTGAAAGTTGTTATAACAATTATAACAACCGAAGTTCGGCATCACAATGTGGCGTGGGGGAGCACGAAAGTCCCAACATGGAACCTGAGAGGGGGACTTCAGCTCTTCCCGAACATTCGGGCACAGCGAGTGGCAATGCGCCACTTCATCGGCTCGTGCGTTCAAGGGCCGGAGAAAATTCGCCCAAACATCCGCGCCTGTCGCGGGCGGCAACACAATGCCGTGATAAAATATAAGGAGAGGATGCACGTGGCTCCGGTGGCAACCATTGCATCGGGTGATTGACGATTTGTCGGCTGATAAGTTACCGACCCTGGCCGGCCTCATCCACACATTGATTGATGGAGATCATGAACCCATGGGTGCGCAAGCGCTGGTCACACGCCGCCTGCATGCGACAGCTTTACGGGTTACAGTGTGTCTCTACGCGAACATTTTGGATATCAAGATTTAGTCCAACCGTTCTGATGGACTTATCCAAGACTGATCATCGTTTAGTCAATGATCAAACTTTTCGCCACCTTCCTGCTTCATGGCGTCATGGCTTCTTAGGGTCTCCAGGACCGGTCGTCCACCAGAGGGCGCTCCACAGGCTTGTCACCGAGCGGGTCTGCCGTTAGGCAGACTGGGATGGACAGCCGTCCATCGAACTCTCGGCCACTTTCCGTAAATTGATCGCCGCATTGACATCGCGGTCATGCTGCGCACCACAGTCAGGGCACGTCCACTCCCGCACCGAGAGCGGCATTTTCGGCACGGTGTACCCGCACGACGAACACGTTTTGCTGCTGGGATACCAGCGGTTCACAACCACCACCGTCCGCCCCCGTTGAGCCGCTTTGTATTTCAACTGACGTCGGAATTCGCCCAAGCCCATATCGGCAATCGCCCGGGCCAGCGGATGGTTTTGGAGCATCCCCGCCACGTTGAGATCCTCGATGGCCATGACGTCAAACCGCTCCACGAGCATCGTGGTCAACGGGTGCAAGGCATTCGCTCGGATATTCGCAATCTGGGCATGCAGCCGGGCGATGCGCCGTTGGGTTTTCTGCATGTTCTCCGACCAAGGGATGTGCATTCCTTTCGGAATGGGTTCGCCGGGCTGAAGCCCGGCACGCACTGTGGCGGCTTCCATCGGGCGACTGAATTGTTTCGATAACTGACGAAGCTGGGCCAAGGCGGCTGCATAGGCTTTCGGTCCCACGATCTTCTCGCCGGTCGAGAGGGTTGCCAACGCACAAACGCCCAAATCGACCCCGCCCACCACTTGGCTTTCGCGATGGATACGGGGTGGATCGGGCATCTCGACGGTGACACTCAAAAACCAGCGCTCGGCGGTCCGGGAGATCGTGCCATCCAGTACTTTCCCGACAAAGCGTAACGATTCGTGCATCCGAACCCAGCCTAACTTCGGAATATGCACGGTGTGCCCTTTGACCGTGAATTGGTCATTGGTCAAGGTAAAACGGTCGTGCTGTCCCTTTTTCTTG
>JAKAAL010000108.1 GCA_021802375.1 Bacillota bacterium
TCGCCACAACTCCGTGGCCGTGCCTGCAAACGACACCCTCTCATCCATCGCTACGCCTCCTAATTTGGGGAATCATGCGGATTGCAGATCACCATTTATTTCGTTCCACATTACAACATAAAGACGTGATTGTTGCAATATAATATTTCATGCAATCCATTCAACAGAGTTGTTGCAATGCAAGACGACGCATGGTATTGTGCAGGTGTCCGATGGCCCCATGCTGGCGACTGGAGATGGAGTTCAGGAGACGGGCAAAACCCATCCCATCCTGGAGAAGGAAGTAACTGAAATGGAAGATGGGGTGGCAGTCACCGAGGAGGTTTGCGTGGTGACCCCCTCATGTGACGGATGATCGTCTCGATGAGCTGGCCGGCCGTGGCAACGGTGTGCATCTTCTCCATTCAGGGCACGTGGAGCGATTTCGTGGCCCCGCTCTTGTATCTCAATAAGGAATCCCCCTTTATTGGCGCAGCTGGGCTTACAATTTTTCCAAGGGCCATACACCGGGTCCTGGAATCTTTTGATGGCGGCCAGTTCCGTCGTTCTCGGTCCCGTCCTGGTGATGTTTTACTTTGGCCAACGCTTGTTCATTCGAGGAATCCAAGTGGGAGGCGTCAACCAATAAGGGTCGCGGAGGAGACCGTGGTAGCACCGTGGGGGATGCACCGGACCCCATTCGTTTCCGAGGGAGAGTCCCGGTGTATCGAGCGGCGATGGCCCCATGAGCCTTTGAGCCGAGGAAGGGGAAGGTTGCGACGAGGGTTCCCGTAGTGATTGGTATGGACTTTGGGACATCAGGATGTAAGGCGGTGGCCTATCAGGCCGATGGGCACCGAATGGCCTATGCGGCCGCATCCTACCCGACCTACAGCGAAGTGGGGGGCGTGGTGGAACAACGTCCCGAGGACTGGTGGACGGCGGCCGTGGATGTGCTCGGCACGATCGCGAAACAGATTCGCGGACACGGCGCCGTTCAGGCACTCGGATTGTCGGGACAGATTGGAACGGTGATTCCCCTCGATGACCATGGCCAGAGTGTGGTCGAGCGCGTGCCCACCTGGCAAGACCTCCGAGCGGCGTCCGTCTTAGCGGAAATCGAGGGTCGGTTTTCGGCCGATCAGCTGCACACGTGGTTAGGGATGCGGTTACCTCCGGGAGCAAACTGGCCCTTGCCGCGCCTGCGGTGGTGGACCCAGGCGCAGCCCCGCGTCTGGGAACGGACGCGGCGAATTCTGCAGGTGAAAGACTACATTGGTTGGCGGCTGACGGGACACCTCGCCTCCGATGCCTCAAGCTGGCGAGGGCTGGTGCATGTGCCAGACGGAACCGTTGTGCCCGAGCTCTTGGCGTTTTTGGGGCTTCCGTCAGACATCCTTCCTGACCGGTACCATCCGGGCACCTCGCGCGGTCGGGTTCGGTCGGAGGTGGCAAGGGCTCTGGGCTTGCCAGCCTCCGTGGAAGTGGCGGTGGGGTGGAATGACTTTAACAGTGCCGCTCTGGGAGCCGGCGTGGCGGCGGGTGAGCGCTTTGACGTCGCTGGGACGTCGGATCATATGGGGGTGGTGGTGAAAACCCCGATCGGGGTCGACGATCGCCTCTTGGCGGGGCCTTTTCTTCCGGGGTCGACGTTGGCCTATGGCGTGACCTCAGCGAGTGGCGGTGCCCTGCAATGGGCGCGAACGTGCTTGGGACTGGCGACGGATGCCAGAACCTGGGACCAGATACTGGAAGGGGTGCAGCACGTCCCGCCCGGGGCAGACGGCCTGCTGTTTCTGCCGTATCTTCTGGGCGAGCGAGCCCCTCTCTGGGACTCCAGTGCGCGGGGAGCGTGGCTCGGATTGACACAGGCCCACGGTCCCGAGCATTTGATTCGCGCGGTGATGGAAGGCGTGGCCTTTCATCTGCAGACGATTCAAAAGCTCTTGCCCCATCAGGCCACGGACGCTCCCTACATCAAGGTGGTCGGCGGCCCTACGCGGGTGGCCGTCTGGAATCAGATTCGCGCAGATGTGTGGGGCATTCCGTGTTGGATTGCCGAGGACGCCGAAGTCGGGTGTCGAGGGGCGGCGATGTTGGCCGCGCCGATCGGAGGAATGGACTCGCAGAGGCTAGGGGGTCCGGGGCAGAGGCTGGAACCCGACCTCGCCCGGACGGAGGTCTATCGCGGGTGGTCGGCACTTTTTCAGGAGGCCTATCCTCGATTGCATAGCCTGTTTCAGGCGATCGGCCACCGAGGCGCTGTTCAGGGAGGCCAGGAGATCCCCACAGCGTCGCTGAAGGGCCACGAATGCGGGCCAAAGGAATTCTGAGGCACAGGATGCCCAGTATCCAGGAATGGAGGAGACAAGATGAAGACGGCGACGATCGTCATTGTCGGCGCGGGAAAAATTGGGCGAGGATTCCTCGCGCATTTGATCTACGAGAGCGGGCACCCGTTTACCTTTATTGAACATTACGATGAGATCGTGCAGCAGTTGCAGGTCCGGCGTCGGTACCGGGTCGAGATCGTGGGGAATCCCGATCGGAGTGCGACGATCACCGACTTTGACATCGTGGGATGGCGCGATGAGGGAGCGGCTCAAGCGTGTCTCGACGCAGATACGATCTTTACGGCGGTGGGGGGGGCCCGAGTGGCGGCGCTGGGCCCGCAGCTGGCCCCTCTGTTGGCTACCCGGTGGAGGCATCGGCCGGAGGCCCCGCTGAACATCGTCACCTGTGAGAATTGGGTGCATCCCGCCACGCTGCTTCAAAATGCGATTTTGGCCCATCTCCCGACCGCCCTGCGCGAGCACGCTCACGAGCTGCTAGGGGTTGCGGACGCCACCGTCTTGCGATCGTGCATGGAACCAACGCCCGAACAAGCGGCGGAGGATCCGTGGACGGTGCAAGCGCAGGACTATTGGGAATTGCAAATCGACGGAGATGCGCTAAAGGCACCGCTCCCGGCGGTGCCCGGGCTGCAACCGGTGCCACAGTTTCAGCGCGCGCTCGAACGGAAGCTCTATACGTATAATGCGGCGAGTGCCACGATGTCGTTTTTGGGGACGCTCGTGGGATATCGATACTTGCACGAAGCGGCCCACGATCAGCGAATTTTGGCCATTACCCGGGCGGTGCTTCGTGAAGCGGGAACGGCCGTCTGTCGCCGCTATGGGTACACCGAGGAAGCCCAGCGCAACTTTGCCGAGAGCGCCCTCGCGAAATATCGGAATCTGCAGATCCCCGACACGTTGGAACGTAATGTTCGCGATCCCTTGCGCAAGCTGGGCCGTTCCGATCGTCTGGTCGGGGCAGCCTGTTTGTGCTTGGACGTCGGCGTCATCCCTTCCGCGCTGGCCTTGGCGATTGCGGCGGGCTTGCGTTATCAGGAACCTACCGATCCGTCCGCTCGCGCCTTGCAGGAGCAGCTGGCCGAACAGGGTATCGATCACGTGCTGGCCACCGTGTGTGGCCTGGACCCCCAGGGCGACCTGGCGCAAATGATTAAGCGGCGGGGAGTAGACGTCGATCGCTTTGTCCGTGGGGAGGTCGTCGAGGGCTAAGGACCCCCATAAGTCCCCGACGGCCCCTGGGATGGGGCGAGGAGAGGGTCTATCCCCAGACGGCCATCCTACCCCCCGTCTGGGCAAGGTCCGGAAACGGCATGCCGAGCAGAGGGGTTCGCAAGCTATCGCCAGCAGGAGGATCGGGGAAAAGGGGTCGTCTAGACGACCTGGGCGTCAGGTGAGAGGAGACGCAGGGATGCAGGCATTAATTGTCGAAGCGGCCAACGCGGTCGCGTTATGGAACGGCTCGGTGCCAGACCCGAATCCAGGTTGGGCTCGGGTGCGAGTAAGGGCAGCCGGCATTTGTGCGACGGATCTCGCGGTCGTGCAGGGCGAATTTTCGTCGGCGTTTCCGATGACGCCGGGGCATGAATGGGCGGGAGTCGTGGAGGCAGTGGGGGATCCCGCAGATGCCCGATGGGTGGGCCAACGGGTGGCTGGTGAAAATGACGTCGGGTGCCTCCACTGTTCGGCGTGTCGAACCGGGCAGTGGCGGTTTTGTGCGGACTATCAACAAATCGGGTTTGGAACGTATGCCGGGAGCTATGCCGATTACCTGGTGGTTCCGGTCTATGGGTTGCACGCCTTGCCCGATCCGGTGTCGTTTGAGCAGGGTGCCCTGCTAGAGCCTCTGGCGGTGGGAATGGCGGTACTGCGTCGGGCGCATCTGCACGTGGGCGATACCCTGACGATCATTGGGGATGGGCCTGTCGGTCTCAATACCTTGATCGTGGCACGTGCCGCCGGGGCTCGGCGCGTGATCGTCGTGGGAGAACAAGAGGCCCGATTAGCGTGTGCGGAAAAGTTGGGAGCTCTCGCTTGCGATCATCGGCAGGGGGCCATCCCGACGGCGGTGTTCCGACATCATGGTCGGTCTCAGATTGTGGTGGAGGCCACGGGCACGGCCATTGGTGTGCAAATGGCCCTGTCCGTAGTCGCCCCTGAGGGGCGCGTGGTGCTGGCGGGCTATGCTCATGGGCGGCCTGTCACCATTCCGGCGGACGCCGTGCATCTGCCAAACGTCCAGATTGTCGGGGCTGGCAATAACCCAGGGTGGATGGGGCGAACGCTCGCTTGTGTGGCTGATGGGGTGTTGGCCAGTACCCAATTGGTCTCCCATCGGTATCGCTTGGACCAATATGCCGAGGCGCTGGAACAGATGCGCTCGCGCGGGAACGGCCTCATCAAGTCCCTCTTTACGTGGGAAGATTTCTGAACGGTCCAAAGCGGAGGCCCTCGCCATCTGTCGGTTGCCGTGAACGGATTACCCCTGGCTGCCGGAGGTCGATCGCCGTGGGTCGCTGTGGGTGGGCGAAAGCGTGCAACATGGCCTGGCGGACTTCTTGCCGTTGCCCACCCCGTGGAGGCTTGTCCCGTGCCTGCACGAGGTGGGGTCATCATGGACCACGAAATCAACGCTCTCGCCCCTCCGGCGCAATCCGGTAGGGGATCCTCGGGATCATGCCCATATGGCAAAGGGCGGAACCAGCCTCAGAACAAAGATACCTGGGCTGTATCCCGGTTCAACCCCCGAACGACCGCGGTATGATGCTCACACCCTCTACGATCTAATAGAGCGGCAAGATGGGAATCCACTCCGGACGGTGGGGATCCAGAAATTCATTCACCTCGCCGTCTTGCAGAAATCGCTCATGATAATGGCGCACCTTATCCCAGTCTACCTCGATGCCCAATCCTGGTCCCGTCGGCACATTAAAGCCCCCGTGGCGGTAGGTCCAGGGGATAGTAAGGATGTCATCGGATTGGTCATGATAATGCGAATCGATGGCGTAAACGAGGGTCGGGGTCGCGGCGGCAAACTGCACCATGGCAGCCGTCGAAATGCCCAACTCCCGGTCGCTGTGCATACCCAACCCGAGTTGTAGGGTTTCGGCGACGCCGGCGAGCTTGCGACATTGGGACAAGCCCCCCCAGAAGTGCACATCGGACAGGATGATGTCGACCGCCCCTAGGCGGAAGCCCACGGGAATGTCACCAAAGCGGGTAACGCACATGTTCGTGGCGAGCGGTAGGGGCACTGCGGCGCGGACGCGTGCCATCCCCTCGAGGAGGTCTGTGGGATCCTCAGCGTATTCGAGATCCACGGCCGCCATTTTGGGGAGCATGGTGATCGAGGTTTCCACGGACCAGGCAGCGTTGGGGTCGTAGCGTAATTTGGCATGCGGCAGGCGATGGCGAATGGCCTGCAGAGCGTGGAGTTCCTCGGTCGGAGTATGCACTCCGCCCTTGAACTTGACGACCTCGAACCCATACGTGGCGACCAACGCTTCAGCCCGATCGGCGAGGGCCTCGGCGGTATCTTCGCCCCCTTCGCCCTGGGAGCCAGGATAGCGATAAAAGAGGTAGGCAGAGACGGGGATATGCTGTCGAAAGACACCGCCTAACAAGGCGGCGACGGGCTGGTTGGTACTTTTGCCTAAGATGTCCCACACCGCCATTTCGATGCCCGCGTAGACGTGAGCGGGCACGAATGTCTCGTAGGCAATTCGAAACGATTGGGCGATGCGTGCCATGCGGTCGATGTGCCAACAGTTGAGCCCCCGAAAGTGCTGCGCGAGAAACTGAACGGCTTCGACGGTGGCACGACCGCCATAGGTCTCCCCGACCCCAACGATTCCGTCGCGCGTTCGGACGGTGATGATGCAGCGCGTGGTGCCGGTTTCGACGCCCATGCTCCAGCGCAAGGGGGCCACCATGGGCACGGTTACGGGAATGGCGTCTATCGATTCGATGAGTAACGTGGGGTTCATTGCGCATGCTCCTTTTTCTCGTGTAGTCGCCAGCTTTGAATTTGAAAGGGAGAAACGGAGAGGGCGATCTGCGGACCGTCCACCATCGGGGCCACGGCGCGTTCGCGCACGTCAACAGGGCCCGCCTGGACAAACCGCGAATCTAATAAGGTCAAGGTCAAGGAGCCTGCTTGCCCATAGGGCTCGTGAAATCGCACAATCCACCCCTGGCCATCTTCGGCGGGTTTGAAAGCGTCCAGGATCACGGGGAGGCCATCCAGAAGGAATGGGGGTGAACTGGGCGGAGGGGAAGTGTGACGGGATCCTCCGGTGGGCCCCACCACAAACGGCCGATTCCAGGCGTGCGCTTCCTCTGCGACCTGGGCCTGGGGAAGGCCCTCGGCAAAGGGCAGCAAGGCATAGTCAAAACGATGGGTTCCGACCTCGCGGGCCAACACCGTTCCCGTTTTCCCGCCCGAGAATTCTTCCACCGGGTGCCGCTCCATTCCTGGAAAGAGACGAATCGCGAGGGACGTGGTCGCGCCCCGTCGATATCCTTCATAGGTGTCGAAGGCCCGCAATAAGACCAGGTATCCGGCATCAGGCTCGAACCAATAGCCTGGCGTGCCGCGATTGAGGATGGCCAGTCCTTCGCGCTCTCCGCTGACCGCGAAGGTATGGGCGGCGAAGTGCCCTTCTGGCCGTTCGGTGAGGGCAAACGGCGTTTCATACCAAATTCGCGTCCCGGTCGTCCGCGACCGCGGAACTCGAACCGTCAGCAGACCATTGGGAGGCACTACCCCATCCAAGGTGACCGTGCAGTCAATTCGGGGAGTATGATCATAAAACCGAAAAGTCTGGCGCAGACGGCCCCCTAGAGCGGGTCGACCTATACTGACGATGTCGCCGAGTGCGTTGTGCTCGATCCAACATTCGTCGGGCGGGTCCTGAAGCCAAGTGCGGCGGTCGTTGAGATCGAGCATGCCTTCCAGGTTGGGGTGATCTTCATGCCACACTTCCAGGCGGTTGGCGTGATCTTCAGGATGCCACACAGGACGGCCTTCGTGCGTGCGCAGCCAAGACAGCGTTCCCGTTTCGGGGTCGAATCCCCCCACGTAATGCGCCGTGTTCACGATAACTTCGGCATGGTCTCCTCGAGCAAGCCATCGCCGGGTTACGGCCGATCGGGGGCTTCGGACAAGGTGGACCGAGCCTACCTGCAATCCCGAAAGCGCTAGGGTACATTCTACGGGCGAACCTGGGGCCACTTGGCGGGACGGGAGGACGTGCCCCCCCGCGTCTACGGCACCCCATCGCGAGGTGGCATCGCCAGGCAGCAGCGTGACAACATCATGGCGCGCTCGAACGTCCGGGTTAAAGATGGGCGTCGTATCCGTTGCCGCCAGGGCTCCCAGCCATTGAATTTGCCGATGGCGTACGGCTTCCTGCACCTGAGCGAGCCGGTCCATGGCCCGTTCATAGACGCGGTCACTGCAACTGCCGCCCATCGTGTCGTGAAATTCCGAGAGTAAGAGGAGTTGCCACTCTCGGGTAAAGTCGTTGGCGGTCTCCACGCCGAGCGTGGCCGCTAAGGCCTCGGTGGCGACCAACGCTTCCTCGACGTGGCGGTGCCGAATCTTGAACGCAACCCGGGTGTCCCAGGTGCCTCGCAGGTCGCCTCGACGATAAGGTGGATTAAAATCCCAGTCGATGGTCGGGATCGCGTCGGATTGGGTAGCGAGCTGATCGAAGTATTGGCGGGGGGTACCGAGACGCACGACCGCTTCGGGGACGATCCGGTGCACCGCGTCGGCCACCAGGGTGACAATGCTCGACGCCGTCATTTCTGGACGGACCACGTCACTGCCCCAAGGTACCATCCACAAGCCCTGATGGCTGTGTTGATGCAGGGTGTGTAACCGCTCGGTCAGGTTGCCAGGTCCCATACTGTAATGTCCTGCCAGCCAATGCGTTAGGATCCGGCTGCCATCGGGACCACGGTACCAAAAATCGGTCGGGAAGTCGGCGATGTCGCGGTCGGGAGGCACGTCCCGGCTAAACACATAGCCGGTATAACCGGCCTGGGTGAGAATTTGGGGCAATTGGGGGATCTGCCCAAACTGGTCGATAAGCCAGGCAATGGGAGCTGCCTGGCCGAAGTGTGCCTCCGTCCAGGCCTGACCGTGAAGGATTTGGCGGATAAGCGATTCGCCGGAGGGCTCGGCCAGACCGGGCGACGTCATCATGCCCAACAGCGGCTCCCACCGGCCTTCGGCCACGGCAGATTGCCAGGCCTTGCGCTCCTCCTCGGACAGTTGATCCCAGACGGGAGCCATGATGGTGACCTGATCTTGACTGAAGGTGTAGTCGGGATCGTGCGTGACGCGGTCTAACGCTTGCTGAAGAATTTCGGTGGACCATTCGATAGTGGTGTCATACGTCCAATACCATTCGGTATCGATATGTGAATGCGGAACTACAATGACGGTCAGTGCCATGACAAAACCTCCTGGTGACTAAACCTCGGTGTCATATCTAGCACTCAAGTGCTGGTGCACACCTGTGGAATATTTGCTTGCCCGAAACAGCCTCACAGCACGATGGGAGTCCGACTGAGCCCTCTGCCCCCGTGATCCCGGTTCAGAAGGCGTAGAAAAACCCGATCACGGGCTGGGAGGTCATTTGGCCAGTCAGCATCTGAATTCCCCACCCGCAGCTAGTGAAAACACCACGCCCATCGTGCGTCTGCGCCGATGGTCATAGACGGCTCTTAGTACATTTGCTCTTTCGTGTAGCCGCCCCAGTCTGCCTCAAGACCTTTTCAGAGCTGCCTATGCACGGTCTTATCCTGACCGTGAGGGCGCGCCCAGTCCTGCCACGTTGGTACCGGCTAGTGCCCTCGCCCCCGCCCACAACGGCTGAGCGTGGCCTGGAGACATGCGACGCTCTGATGGTATTTCGTCAACCCATTGATTATGGATAACAACCTGTTCGGTTGGGGTGACCTTTTACCGTAAATCGTTACGTGATTGAGTGGGTCGTGGACTGCACTGTTAGATCGAAACAATCATGTCACTGATAAAAACGAAAATCTACAAAGTCAGTTAATCACGGCTGCTGCGTGCCTGTCAAATCCTCCGTGGTATGATTCGAGCACAATGTTTAAAACTCCTCGGGGGGTTTCATAGGTGGGATCCGATGGATCCAGATGGACAGA
>JAKAAL010000109.1 GCA_021802375.1 Bacillota bacterium
GCGTATTGTCCGGGAGTCTCTATGCGCACATCGAGACTAAAGAGGACTTGTACCTAGAGATTGTTCGCCGCGCCGCCGAGGACTTTGCAGGTGCGGTCGGGCCGGTGGTGGACACTGACGTGGCGCCGGACGCGAAGTTGGCGGGCATGATTCGGGCCCATTTGAGCGTTATTGACCAGTCGCGGGCCTGGGCGCGGGTTTACCTCGACGACGACAATCAACTGAGCCAATCGACTCGGCAAGAGGCCCGCCGCTTGCGTCGGGAGTACGAACGATTGTGGGACCAAGTGCTGCAGGAAGGCATGGAGAGCGAGGTCTTCCAAGTGGCCGACGAGCCCATGGCGCGGTTGTTCATTCTCTCGGCTCTGAACGGGGTCATTCGCTGGTATCGTCCGGAAGGCCGCCTGTCGGTGGATACGGTCGCGGATCGCTATGTGGAATTGGTGCTGCGGGTCCTCGGCGTGATTGACAGAACGGGTGCCTCCACACATAATGTAAGTTAATTAGTGAGCAAATGCTTGGTTTGGAGGCGAGATGCATGGTCGAGGAGCAGTTCACCGATCAAGAGGCCTATTTTTTGGAACGTGTGGACCGTGGCGATCGCATCGAGGCGGAAGACTGGATGCCTGAGGACTACCGCCAGCAGTTGGTGCGTCTAATTGCGATGCACGCGGTGAGTGAAATCATGGGTGCGCTCCCGGAGAAAGAGTGGGTTCCGCGCGCGCCAACCCTATACCGACGGCTCGCGATTACGGCCAAGGTACAGGATGAGGTCGGACACGGTCAGCTCTTGATCCGCGTGGCCGAAGACTTGATGCGCCCGTGGGACAAAAATCGCGAGGACATCATGGAGGACTTGTTCACCGGGCGGCTGAAGTACCACAACGTGTTTCACATGGCCACGCCAACCTGGGCTGATGCCGGGATCATCGGATGGCTGGTCGATGGAGCTGCGGTCATTACTCAGGGAATGTCGCTTTCCTGTTCATACGCCCCCTATGCTCGGGCGCTGCAGCGAATTGTGGAGGAGGAAGGATTTCATATCCAGCATGGTGAGAGCATCTGCATGGCCCTGGCGGAAGGCACGCCCATGCAGCGGGCCATGCTCCAGGATGCGCTCAATCGATGGTGGCCGGCGCTTTTGATGTTCTTTGGCCCGCCGGAAAAGAGCCAACTCTCGACCCATCAGTTGCGCAACATTCGCTATCGCATTCGTTCCAAGACTAATGAGGAACTGCGCCAGCGTTTCTTTACCAAGTATGTTCACCGCATTTGGTCGCTGGGACTGACCATTCCGGATCCCACGCTGCGTCAGGATCCGGTCACTAAGGAATGGATCTATCAACAGCCAGATTGGAACGAGTTCCGCGAGATCGTCAATAATCATGGGCCGCGTTCGGAAGCGCGGTTGGGGCTGAGATCGACCACCTATCAGGAAGGCGAATGGGTGCGGCGCTTGATATCCACGGCACATCGCGCGGGTTAAGGGGAGGAACGATTGTGGAGCGCTTGGATTTTGATGTCTACGAGGTCTTTGCCCAGTCGGACCCGCTGAAGCCCCACGTTCATGTGTTCAATGTCTTGGCCTCGACGCCTGACATGGCTTTGGCGTTGGCGGAAGAAAACTTCTTCCGTCGTGAAGGCTTCGTCAATCTCTGGGTTGTGCGACGGGATGCCATCCATCAATTAGGTTATCAAGATCGGGAAGGATTCAGGAAGTCCGAAAAAACCTACCGCACCACAGAGGATTACAAATACTTGCGGGATAAGTGGCGCCATTACCGCGAGCATCCTATGAGCGCAGAAGATCGCACAGGAGGTACTCGTGATGGTTCCGTGGTCGATTGAGGAATTGAAGCGTGAGTCCGGGGCGCGTGCGGCAGCAGGGGAACTGTTGTTTCAGTTGGCGGACGATGACTTCATCATGGGCTATCGAGACCAAGAGTGGCTGGGCTTGGCTCCGCATATCGAGGAGGATGTGGCCTTCGGCTCGATCGGGCAGGAAGAGATTGGACACGCCGCCTTGTATTACCGACTGCTGGAAGAGCTGGGCTTTGGACGTGCCGACGACCTGGCATCCTTAAGGCCTGCCGAGGAACGGCGCAATGCCGTACTGTTGGAGCAGCCCAACGGCACCGGGGATTATCTTGACAACCCTCATTTTGACTGGGCATGGACCATTGTCCGCCATTATTGCCATGACTTGTGGGAGATAGCGCGGTTGGAGGGACTTCGGGGGAGCCGAGTGACGCCTATGCGCGAAGCCGCTGAAAAGATTCTTGGCGAAAAGCGCTATCACCGTGCCCATCAGGAGCTTTGGATGCGCACCATGGCGTCACGCAATGGGGAGTCACGCGAGCGGTTGGCGTCAGCGGTCGCGCACGTCGGGGAGTGGGCAGGCGATTTGACCGAGTGGGGACCCGCACGGAAGGATTTGATTGAGTGGGGCATTCTTCCCGATCCGGATGGGGTCAAGGCGCAGTTTAGGCATCAACTGGAGGCCTTCCTCACGGTTCTGGACGTTTCGGTTCCGACGATCCGCATGCCCTTCAACGGACGGGAGGGACAACACACGAAGGCGCTGACCAAAGCGCTGGAACACCTGTCGGAAGTCTATCGTCTGGATCCCTTGGCGCAATGGTAGGAGGCGGACACGTGGAGAATCCTACGCCAGAGACGATCGAAGGGCTGCTGCAGGCGGTCCACGATCCGGAAATTCCCTCTGTAAGCATTGTCGACCTCGGTATGGTGGGATCGGTGGAGATGGCGGGCGATGTGCTCAATGTCTCCCTGCTGCCTACCTTTGTCGGATGCCCGGCACAGCGGCTGATTGAAGCCCAAGTGGCGGCCCGGTTGTCCAAGGCGTTGCCCGGCTACCATATTGGCGTTCGTTTCAACCTTACGGAGGCGTGGAGCTCAACTCGCATTTCAGAGGCAGGCCGCAAGGCGCTGCGTGCAGCAGGCATTGCGCCGCCGGGCCGCACCTTGGATGAGGTGGCCTGTCCCTTCTGTGGCTCCGCCAATGCCGTGCTCGAGAATTTGTTTGCTTCTACGTCATGTCGAAGTCTGTATTATTGCAAGCAGTGCCGCAATCCCTTCGAGGCCTTCAAACCACTCTAAATCGCGAATTTCGCACACGTTTTGGCAATCTTGTCAGAACGTGTTCTTACTTTTTTATGTTCAATGTTGTAAAGTAAATGGGACAATCATGTAGTAAGGCGAGGTGCAGCGTTGACAGAACTTGTGGAAGTCCGGTCGCTCGGTCATAGGGCAAGCGTCAAGGATTATCTTGCGTTGACCAAGCCGCGCATCATTGTATTGCTGGTGATTACGGCTTATTGCGCGATGGTGGTAGCCCAGGGCGGGTGGCCGTCGATACGCCTGACGGTCGCTGCGCTGTTAGGGTTGGCGCTTTCGACGGCCGGTGCGCACAGCATCAATATGTGGTACGACCGCGACATTGACGCCATTATGTCGCGCACCCGCCGACGGCCTGTAGTGACGGGTCGGATCGCGCCGAGCACGGCGATTCTTTTTGGCATTGGCTTGGAATTGGCGTCCATTGTCCTTCTTGTTTGGCAGGTGAACCTGCTAACGGCGGTCTGGTCGACGGCTGGGTTTTTGTTTTACGTCTTTGTTTATACGTTTTGGCTAAAGCGGCGCACCCCGCAAAACATTGTGATTGGGGGGGCTGCCGGTGCTTTCCCGCCTTTGGTGGGGTGGGCGGCGGTGACCGGCCAGGTGAGCTTGGCTGCGCTGTGGATGTTCCTGATTGTGTTTTTGTGGACACCGCCGCATTTCTGGGCGCTGGCCTTGTACAAGCAGGACGATTACCGCCGAGCCGGCATTCCCATGATGCCGGTAGTTCAGGGCGAACAATCGACCAAGCGGCAAAGCATCGTCTATTCGGTGTTGTTGCTCGGCGCTTCCATAGGGCTTTATGCCACGCATGCCGTCGATGTGTGGTATCTTGTGATTGCGTTGGCTTTGGGACTCGGCTTCCTTATGGCACATCTTCCTTTGATGCGTGAACGGCTTCCTCAAGTCCGCTGGGCGAAGAGGACGTTTCATGTGTCATTGTGGTATATGACAGGCATTTTTGCCGCGATGATTGTGGGCAGCATCGTGCACTAACCGGGCTGAAGAATCTGAAGGAGTGAAAGGGATGCAGGTCTGGCCTGCAGTCAACGAGGGTTTTATGATTGTCAGCGCCATCCTGATTGCGACAGGATGGGTCTACATTCGGCGGGGAGAGCGGGAAACGCACAAGAAGTTGATGTTGACCGGCTCGGCATTTGCGACGGCTTTTTTTATCAGCTACGTGCTGCGTACACTTCTTGTCGGTGATACGACATTTGGTGGGCCACATCGCTATTTGATGCCTTACACGATCTTTTTGCAAGCGCATGCGACCCTCGCGACGGTCGCCGCGATAATCGGAATTATTACCATTCGCCGCGCACTTCTGGGGCGGTTTCAACTTCATCGGCGCATCGCGCCGTGGACGGCCAGCGTGTGGCTTGTGGCGGCCGCGTCCGGACTGGTGGTTTTTTTGTTGCTGTACGTAATCTATTCACCGGGTTCCACCACCAATTTGTTCCGAGCCATAT
Organism: Bacillota bacterium; assembly: GCA_021802375.1. The sequence continues at coordinate 4,611 of JAKAAL010000109.1, forward strand.
CCCTAGGGCACATCGGGTAAAACTGGCGGAAATGGATACACTATCCATGGCTTCGGGTGCGGAAGGATTAACGGGTGGGACAAGCTCTCGGAGATGACAGAAGGGATGGAGGCTGGCCATGCGCCCGAATTACCGTGTACTGTCTGTGTACTTGATTGGCGTATTCATCGGCGCATTAGACACCAATGTGTTGGCGCCGGTATTTCCTTTGATTATGCGTGGGTTTCGCATTCCCCTGGGATGGGTGGCGTGGACAATCACCGCCTATACGGTGGCGTATATTGCGTCGACCGTGCTGTCGGGCGCGTGGGGAGACCGTCTAGGACACAAACGGGTCTTTCTGTGGGGCATTGTGGCGTTTATGCTGGCCTCGCTTTTAGCGGCGCTGTCGCCGAACTTTTGGATCTTTATGCTCGCCCGGGTCGTGCAGGGTGCTGGTGCCGGCGCCGTCTACCCGAATGCCCAAGCGGAAGGCATTCGGCAGTTCCCCGCGGAAAAGCGGGGGATGGCCTTGGGCATGTTTGGGGCCGTCTTTGGCTTGGCCAGTGTTCTGGGGCCAACGCTGGGCGGCTTCTTGGGCCAATATTTTGGGTGGTCGGCGGTTTTTTGGGTGAATGTGCCAATAGCGCTGGTGGTGTTGGCGATGAGCGGCCGAGTTGCGGCCTCGGCGGCGCAGGAGCGACCGATTCCCGATTGGAAGGGCGGGGTCAGCTTCTCAGTCTTGTTGGCATCGGGATTGTTGGTCCTGATGGGAACCGGTTGGCTCCGGGCGGTCTTCGCGGTGGTTGCCTTGATGGCGCTGGTCGTGTTTATCGTCCGCGAGCGCCAGGCGGCCTCTCCCTTTATGGACCCCAAGCCGTTAAGCAACGGCGCTGGCGTCTCCATGATGGTGGGCGCAGCGTTGATTGGGCTCGACATGTCGGCCGCCGTGTTTGTTCCCACGCTGGTACAACGGGACCTGCATTTTTCGGTGCTGTCGTCCGGACTGGCACTGTTGCCCGCTGCCTTTAGCGGAGCCGTGCTGTCGGGAGTCGGCGGGGTGCTGGTGGACCGGGTTGGTCCGCGAAAGATTCTGGTGATCGGTCTTCTGGCAGGCGCGATTGGAGGATTGTTGCTGGCCTGGCCGCCCTTGACCTTTACGCGATTCATCATCTCCATGGTATTCTTCGGCTTTGGCACCGCGTTTACGATGGGCGCGCCGTTGAACCGGATGGCATTGGCCTTGTATCGGGATGACCAGGCGGGCGAAGCGTTGTCGCTGGTGGCGGTCTTTCGGGGCATGGGATTGGCCGCAGGCCCCATCTTGCTGACGGCCGCCGAAGTGGTGCGCGGATTCACCGGGATGTTTGGTGCCGTGATGGTCGCCTCTCTGATTGGCATTGTCGCGTTTTTGTTTGTGCCCGACCTAAAGCCGCTCAAGCAGGGGCACGTGGTGTCCGAAGGCTAGCCGTCCCCAGAAATTGGATTGGCGCTTCAGGGTAAATCCGTCAAGGGTGGGTGATAATAACGCCACTACCTGAGATGGAGGTGACAGGCATGGCACAAGGAAGTAACACTGGCAACCGCGCTTTGGTGCGGGGGGCGGAGCGCGCACTTGATCAGTTCAAGTACGAAGTCGCTCGCGAAATCGGACTTCAAGGAATTGAAGATGGCTACTGGGGCGAGATCCCGTCCCGGCAGTGCGGCGCTGTGGGAGGCCACATGGTCCGCAAGATGATTGAAATGGCCGAGCAGCAGATGGCGGGCCGAACCCGTTAATCGTCCGCGGAATTAAAAAAAGGCCGGATTGACCGGCCTTTTTTCCCTGGTGCCGCTAGCCCAGCAAATCGTCGAAAAACGCCAGGGTTTTGGCCCAAGCGTCCCGAGCAGCATCAACGTGGTAGGATACCCGGGAATCATTGAAGAAGGCGTGTCCCGCGTTCGGATAAATGGCGTACTGATAGGTCTTGCCCAGCTTCTTCATGGATTCCGCCACCGCGGGGACCTGGTCGGTAATGCGGTGGTCCGTCCCTCCGTAGAATCCGTAGACAGGCACCTCAATGTGGGCCATTTCCTCCTCGGACGGCGCGTCGCCGTAATTGCAGACTGCGGCCTTGGGCCGATGGTCGTGTGCGGCTAACAGAAACGAGAGGCGGCCGCCCATGCAATACCCAATGGTACCGATGGCCTCGCCATGCCCTGCCGCCCAATCAACCCATTCCTTGAGTTGACTGATGAACGGTTGGGGATCGCGCTTCGAGAACAGGCGTCCCAGTGTTTCGCGCACGTTTCCAGCTTGCGGTTGGGGCAGTCGATCGATGTGCTGGTCGCGCACCTCTGGGTTGGCCCACCCTTCGGGCGGCATGGTGTCTAGGAACCTCTTTACGGCCTGGATTCGCTCAGCGGTGAGCGACGAGGGTGTTTCGCCCAAGGAATACAAGTCAGGCGCCAAGGCTTGGTAGCCCGCGGTGGCGAAACGATCGGCCATGTCTTGAATATGTTCGTCTACGCCCCAGATTTCTTGAATCACGATAATGGTGGGGAGAGACTTGTCACCGGCGGCCTCCGGACGGGAGAGATAGGCACGCATGTTTTGCCCATCGAGAGCATTGGTCACCCATGTGCGATTAATTTTCATGGCGGCACCTACTTCCTTATAATACCAATTGCTCAGTCGTTGTGGGCTTCCAGCCAGCGCTCAACATCCATAGCGGCCTTGCATCCGCTGCCCGCCGCGGTGATGGCCTGGCGGTAATGGGGGTCCGCGACGTCGCCGCAGGCGAATACCCCGTCGACACTGGTTGCGGTGCTGTCCGGCTTGGTGATGATGTAGCCCACGGCGTTGGTCTCCACCTGACCCTCGAGAAACGCCGTATTCGGTTGATGGCCGATGGAGACGAAGAGACCCTCGGTTGAGAGAACCTCGGTCTCGCCGGTGTCATTGTGCTTGACTTTGAGCCCGGTGACGCGCTGGTTGTCGTTGATGACCTCGACCGGGGAGGTGTTCATCAACCACTTAATCTTGGGGTTTTTGTGCGCCCGATCCTGCATTACCTTCGATGCGCGCAAGGTGTCGCGGCGATGAACAATGGTCACCTCCGAGGCATAGCGGGTGAGAAAGGTGGCCTCTTCCATCGCGGAATCGCCGCCTCCGACCACAATGATGCGCTTGTTCCTGAAGAAAAACCCGTCGCAGGTCGCACAGGTTGATACGCCGTGGCCCACCATTTCCGCTTCTCCGGGAATGTCCAGCATTTTGGCGGAGGCACCGGTGGAAATGATCAGCGCGGCGGATTCATAGGTCGTACCGTTGTCCAATGTGACCCGGAACGGACGCTGTGCCATATCCACCGCGGTGGCGCGGCCGTGCACAAATTTGGCCCCGAAGCGCTCGGCCTGTTTTTTCATGGCGTCCATTAGATCCGGCCCTAAAATACCGTCCGGGAATCCTGGGAAATTTTCGACCTCGGTGGTCAGCATGAGTTGGCCACCCGGCTCGTCCCCCTCTACGACGATGGGATTCAAGTTGGCGCGGGCAGCATAGACCGCGGCCGTATATCCCGCCGGCCCTGTACCTAAGATGACAACTTGCTCGCTCATAAGTTCGCTCCTTCCATGAACCCGGTTCAGCCAGCCGGGTACTGTTACCTAGTATACCCTTTTGTGGTTGGCGCAATATGGGCATCATGCTCAGTATATCCTTTCTTCATACGAATTCGTTACAATGAGTACGCGATCCAAACGGGAGGGACAGTGTGAACGGACTAAAGCGATTTTTGGCAGATTCCACGCCATGGAGCCGCCGCAGCATTCGCTGGTTTTGGCTGGCGGCGGTTCTGACGCTCATTATGGTGGTGTTGGCGTACGCGCTCTTGTGGCTTGGCGTTCAGGGCAAGGTGCCGGCCGGGGTGGCACTGCTGGGGCAGGCTGTGTCCGTCGTACTGACGGCGGCGGCATTTTGGGGGGCATATCGGGCGCGGCGTCGGGATATGGAAAAGAAGGGCGGAGAGTCCTCGTAGCCCACGAGCAAGAGGAGAAGGAAAGTCGCGAAGCTTCAGGGAGGAGGGCGTCTTTGGCAGTCGTCATGAAATCGCGAGCATTGCGACGGGCGCTCCGGGTGGCCATCGCCGTGCTCGTGGTCTGGGGCTTGGTTCATTGGGGACATGAGAGACCGGGGGCGCTTCTGTCCTGGTGGCATGTCTAGCGGCCGCATTACCCTGGGGGGTATTGAATTTGATTATCGCTTGGTGCGAAGCGCCCGCCGCACCGTAAGCCTTGAGCTTACGGGATCTCAAAGTCTTGTCGTTCGTGTGCCCCATCGGTGGAACGGAAGCGTGCCTGCTTTGATTGAATCCAAGCAAGCTTGGATTATGCAACACGCGGTTCGGTTCCTCCGCATGGGGTTGGAGCGGCCATCCCTCGTTCCAGGTGGGTGGGGGTATGTGCTGGGGGAGCGATGCAAGATCTTAGTGGGCGAGGTTGAGGACAAATCCGGGGGAAGGGCGATTGCGCTGGCGGACCTGGGCACCGCGGGGGATCTGCCCAGACACGTGAAGGCCTGGTATCAACACCAGTCTTCCCCCTATCTTCGGGATCGACTCCAAGAATGGAGCCGGCGTCTCGGCATCGCCTACAGCCGTATGCGGCTGTCCGACGCGACGCGGCGATGGGGGTACTGTCGGGCCGACGGCGTGATTGGCTTGAACTGGCGACTTTATCAGTGCCCGCCGTGGGTTGTGGATTACGTCGTTGTGCACGAATTGCTGCACCGGCGCTATCCCCATCATCAAAAGGAGTTCTGGGATGCCGTGCAGAAAGCGTATCCGGATGCCGAGAAGGCGCGACGCTGGCTTGCCGAGTGGGGGCTCGTACTGATGGACGCCGACCGAATGCATGGATGCCA
>JAKAAL010000110.1 GCA_021802375.1 Bacillota bacterium
CTCCACCGGGATGAAGTTAGAATGTTCTCAAGAGAAGAATCGATCCCCACCAGAGCGGTGATCTCTTGGTGACGGATTCAAATCACGTCGTGATCCCGTCACACTTCGTCACTCAGACGGAATGCCAACCTGTCACTTACTATATAAATCGCACTTAATTTTTCTTGGTATCGCCCGGTAGTCAACAAAGGCGTGAGCGGATTTCGCTTGGGGCTCCCTTCAAGAAGCGAAGAAAGCGCTGGATGGCCGTTTTGATCGCCACGAGGTCGGGGAAATACGTATTGAGAATGACTTTTTCACGCAGCCACTTCCACAGCCGCTCGACGTTATTCCAATGCGGGGAATAAGGCGGTAAGAACAGGAGATGCCGTGCCGGATGGTCTGCGAGAAACGGGGCGAGCACCTGGGCATGATGAATTTTGGCATGGTCGAGGATCAGATAGATTTGTTTACCGGGATAACGATGGAGAATCACCTGGAGAAATTGATGAAAAGTGTCCGCTGTCGATTCCTCATATTCTTCCACGATGACGTCACCGGTCGCCGGGGCGACCGTGCCCATCAGAATGGGGCTGTCTCAAAAGGCTTTAGTCCTAAAATTTTCTCCCACTTGACCCCTAAAAATGAGGAGGAAAGTGACCGACTTTCTCCACTACATGGGGTAAAAGGGGCACATTTTAGGGACGGCATCACGGCCGACATACCTTTTGAGACAGCCCCCGTCGTCCGGACTTTCTTTTGGTGTCCCCGGAGAAACCAGGTCGCTCCGATAGCTGGGTCATCACGAATGTGGGCTTCCTCGTCAAATAACAGAAGGTCCTCGGGAGTCAGTTTTTTTAATTCTGCAAGGCCTCTATCCACGTTTTTTGTTGGGGCCGATCCGCTTTCGCCAAGACATACGTCGGACGGGTCCAGCTCAAGCCGTGGCGATAGAGCCATCGCGTGCACCCCGATCGGCTGAGCACAATCGGATACCGATCTCGCAAGAAGTTCTGAAAGATGCGAGTGTCCCAGTGAGTGGACTCCCCATACCCGACAGCCCAGGGAGTTTGTTGCAATGCGGCTCGGATGTCGGCGGTTAACTCAGGAGGAATTTTCGACGGTTGTCCCGAGCTCTTGCCAGGAATGAGCGCATCGGACCCGCCCCGATTCCCACTCGCAATATAGCGACTCACGGTTTCCGCCGTCATGCCTAAAATATCGGCCACACCTGTGGCCCAATAGCCTTCCCAAACCAACCGGACCGCCATAATCCGCAAGCGCACGCGAGACAAATGGATCCGTTTTTCCCTTTGGCGTAAGGTCTTCAACGTATCGCCGTGGGTGTTCGTGATCTTGACCATGAGGCTCATCCTCCTGGGCAGATCTATTCGCCGTCGCCTCAAGGATCTCCTTTACGACCCCAAAAAATGGAAAAGTTTCCGGAGATTTATATAGCTATGGGAGTATTCCCCCAGCAGGACTGGCTATTGAGGAATACGCTGTAAGTAAAGATCACAGTCGTTCCCCCAGGACACAGCCATCCCTCACACTACGGACAATTGATAACTCCAAAAGTCATCAACATGACCGCTCATGATCGGTTTGTTATTCCCCAAGCTGGCCACGGGAACGCATTTTTACAATGACTTCGTGCACAATGCAAATCGATGGTACGAGGGTTCCACGGATGTGCTAATAATGGTAATTTAGGATGATAGATTTACCATAATTAGAATATACCGATAATTGAATAGATATTTGTTGATGCTAGCACAGAGATTTATGTTTCGTGTGCGAAAATGGCTGAAGAAGCTCTTGTATGGCGTGTAACTGGTCCAACTCATGGTGAATCGGGCAGGGTCCAAGGCAAAGGAAATCGCAATCCCCACAGGGATTGCCGTGGTTGATGACTGAGGATTTCTAAAAGCCATTCTTCGAATGGATCAGACGAAACTCTTAAGTATCGATATTGCACAGAACAAGGATTGGACTGCTGCAGGCTTTGGCATGTCCACGGATCAATGGCATGATTTTATAAAAATCGCCCCCCTTTGCTAACCGGAATCCCCTTCATCCCCCGGATGGTCGTGTTTAGCGGAGGGCATCCAATTGCCATCAATAACCAAGTGGTTGGGAATAGGGTATTCAGGGGGTCACGATACCAGGCTATGGAATGCGCCCAAGCGCGATTATTCGCGATCGAAGTTGTGCCGTGAGACGAACGGACATACCATTGTACAAACAGTTACTCCACTCGCCACAGCCACTCCCTATAACACATTGTCCGGGCGTAGGGAAAACAGTAGCATAGAAATCCACAGGCGGACTCACAACCGGACCGGCTGATATCATTTGGGGAATTTCTCGACTTTATCGGACTAGCGGAAGTCCACGCACTGGAACAACGATATGTAACGGATCCATTTTCTCCGCGGGTTACGACTTAGGCAACCAGGTAAAAAAGAGTAGCCCTTGATCTGTACACAACAGCCACATGGTATATCGCGTAGTGCGGCACCGATACTCCCGAGTTGGCAGATATTCACGTCTCTACGCCTCTTCCAAGTCTTATGGATGCAACAAGTTTTTTGCCTATACACCGTCCTTCCGCCAAAAAATCCCCCGTTACTCTGCTGATTGCAGATAGGGTGTCAGAGCAGCGCGCAACGGAGAAGGAAGAGGAACCGGTCTTTGGGTATCGGGATCAACCACGACAATGACAACGCGGCACGACATGGCTGTCATCTGAGTCGTGAGGTTTATGATCTTCACAGTCAAAGAATACGAGGTATTGCCTAAATGCCCCACTTGCACATCCATGCGCATCTCGTCTGCAAAATGCAAAGGCGACAAATATTCCACTTCCAATTTGACCCTGGGAAAAAGGTAGTTCTTCAAAAACCACTCACGCGGATCCAAATTTATCTGTTTCATAAATAGAAATTCTGCCCGTTCAACAAATCGGACCTGATGAGCAAAATGCCCGATTCCTGAGGCGTCCACATCGCCAAACATCACCGTATCATATCCCTGAAAAACCACTGGTTTCCTCCTCTTTCGACCACTTTCTACCACCCAAAATTTCTCAACCCACACCGCCACCAAACCAAAACCTCAGCTCGCGTGGCGGATGCGGTTACCGAACACTACGCAATACTTCAAGAAACACCAAAGATCTTGCTTTAGCCTTTGTAATCTATGGTGTCATTCGAATTTCTACCATTCCAGAACCTTCCAACAGATCCACCGTAAACTCGCAAAATTGCTCAGACATGCGCCATTCTAATTCTTGCTGTCCCCGACGCTGTTCCAAAATGACGCCATAGGGTTCATCCGATAACGGGCCCACTCGAAATGTCACGGGAGGCAATGATAGTAATGATTGTTGACTAGGTCGATGGCGCAGAGTCCAACCCACTTGCAGACGACTGTCTAGATCCTCCACGTTGACGCCAATGTCCCAATATTCTCCATCTTTGTACAACGTAGAATGTCCGTCATCTGCATATAATGTGAATGCACCCATGCCGCGGATCACCAGCATGGTTTCCGGCCAAGGGCTCGTGCTCCATTCGGCAGTCGACGAAACCACCGGAGTGAGAGGAATAATAGCCCCTGAGCGCAGAAACAGGGGAAGCCTGTCCAAAGGAGCCTTAATCACGGCTCGTCCATGTCCAGAATGCCACGTGTGTTCCCATACATTCCACCACAACCCATTGGGGAAGTAGACTTCACGCTCCGTAACACCTTCTTTAACCACGGGCGCCACCAATAGACTATCCCCCAGCAAAAACTCATCTTCGCATTCCACTGCCAAAGATCGTTTGTCCTGCCACCATATAGGACGCATCAAGGGGACGCCGGTATCCCGGGCCTCGCGTGCCAGTGCATACCAATATGCCAAGAGGCGATAACGATAGCGGATATAATCACGGGCCACATTTAGTGCAGTGAGTCCGTATGCCCAAGGTTCGTTGGGAGGCGTATTACGATCGGTATGTGCACGGGAAAATGGCAAAAAACTGCCTAGTTGCAACCACCGGGTGTATAGCTCGGGAGAACAAATCCCCAAAAATCCCCCAATGTCAGTACCTACCCACGGAACTCCCGAGAGGCCCAAGTTCAGACACATGGGAATCGCCATCGCCAAATGCTCCCATGTGCTCGAATTGTCTCCGGTCCAGACCGCCGCATAGCGCTGGATGCCACTGAATCCCGATCGCGTCAAAATAAAGGGACGAGGCTGGACGGTCGACATCCCTTGAAAAGTCGCCTCTGCTTCCAATAAGGCATAGAGGTTGTGAACTGCCTGATGTGGCCACCACTTTCCGTCGTCTGCGTAGTGGAGAATCCCGTTTTCTTCAGCGGCGTCGCCCTGTCTCTTTTCGGGGTCTATCCCCCACAACGCGGGTTCATTCATATCATTCCAAATTCCGGTAATGCCTTGCTGCAACCATCTCTGATTCCACTCTCCCCACCAAGCTCGCACATCTTTGCGCAAAAAGTCAGGAAAAGCGCACAATCCTGGCCACACGTGGCTGTGAAACTCGTTGCCATTGGCATAGCGAATAAAGTATTCGCGAGCATGTCCTTCCCGGTAGACGCGGTACACGTCATCGACTTTCACTCCGGGATCGACAATGGATATTAAGGACACTCCCCTCTCCTTAGTCGCTTGGGACAATAGATCCGGATTTTCAAACGTTTCAGGATTAAACGTAAAAACACGGTAGCCATCCATATAGTCAATATCGAGGTGTATGGCATCTAAGGGAATGTCATAGGCCCGAAACTTCTGGGCTACATCTAACACATCGTCTGCGCGCATATAGCTATACCGACTCTGATGAAATCCCAAAGCCAAAAGAGGAGGCAACGGCATCCGGCCGGTGATAGCGGTATATTGGGTTATCACCTCGGCAGGACTGTTTCCTCCCATCAACTCTAACACCAAAGGTCCCACATCTGCAGCGATCCATAAACCGTCTTCTTGAGTCGCATCAAAATATGTGCGCGTACTAGTGGCGGCAAAGATGCCACGCCACCCGCTCTCAGAACCAATCAACGAAAAAGGAATGGCTTGATACAAGGGATCCGTATCGGGTGTGTGAGGAGTTACATCCGTGGCCCACTGGGTCCACATCCTACCCCGCTTATTCAACCCTCCCACTTTCTCGCCAAACCCGAATAGCTGTTCCGATGAGTCCAAAGACACTCGGCATTGAATACCCAAGGCCTTATTTCCCAATTGCGTCAAGGTGAATACACGAGATCCGGTCGTCACCACAGCCGTATCACTAGATAACCGTACCGATGCGTCAGGACCGCTAATTTTCCAATCCTTCCCCTGACTTGTCACAGTGACTGGCGCCCACGCTTCTCTCTCCCACCCAAGTTGTTCTTGAACCTCTGCAAAGAGGTTCGAGCCTTCTCCCATCTGTACTTGTACCACTCCGGACATACTCACCCGAAAATATACACACTGATTGATGTTCTGAGCATTTCTCCACCGCACTACGGAGTCCTCGACCTGTTCCACGTTTGTGTTAAAGCCCGTCCACACATCGGTGGATCGATCATATAGCGTTTTCAAAGGACGCATATCTCACCTCAGTTGTCAGATTGAATGAATACCGCATTTTCCTCATTACGTCGTACTGTTTCAGTCTTAGGAAGGGGGCGCGCCGATCACATTATGGGCTCGGCAAATCCGCACCAAACATGACGCTGAATTCTGCACTTTCGGGTCATCATCTTAGTCTATTCGTATTCCGGGATAGTGACACTCTATTCCCAAAATTTTGGGTGATACCATTGTATACTTAAGGAAAAAGTCAGCCTCAAGATTCGACTTTTTTCTGTACGAATATTCCTTAGTTCATTAAGCAGCTCACAACACGGTCCATTGTAGCTACACGCCCAACTGTTTTCAAGGATGTATTCTGTATATTCAGCCTGTGTGGCATAAAAGCTTTGTCGATCCACGAGCGATTTCTTCGCATTCATCAGCATATAGGCCAAATGGGACGGAAAAGCGGGACCAGACAAACACCAGACATGAACAGACATTTTATCCCCTATCTTAATGAAAAGACATCGCAAATAGCTCCCGATCACCTGAGGAACGTAATGCGAGACTCCGCCACAACCATAACCTGGGCGCAATCAGTGCAATCATAATTGCCCGCAATTTGCCCTCGTGGTATTTTTAAAATATCGAATTTTGCGGGCCGGATAACTCTTTTTCGGATCTCAGTGGGTGCTGAAGGAGACGCTATGTCAAAGTGGTCATGGATTACGAGTGCCATAATTTTGGGAATGATTTTAGGCGCCAGTTCCATTGATTGGTCTAAAATCACCACGTATGGAGTTTGGGCACTCGTTTTGACCGTACTGGTTTATGGTAGCGGCCGCACAACTCGCAATGTCCGAACTGCAACCTGGAGCGGCGTCATCTTGTGGGCTGTAGCGCTAATTGTCTATGAAGGAATTTTGGACTGGCGGTTGTGGCAACAATGGCACTATCCTATCGACTGGATGTCGATAGGATGGGGTTGCGGATTGATTGCGATAGTCGGATTACCGGGATCCTACTTAATCGCAAGAAAGGCCGCACGGTAGGCATAGGAATCTGCGTAGGGAATCAAAAATCTTTTGTCCCCCTTTTATTCTCCATGGTGAATGGGTTTTGCTAGAAGCTTCTCCAGCACTACCCAGAAGGCATTGGATCTTACTCACGGCATCTATGCCCCGTGCCGCCACCTATTCAAAAAATGGCGTCCGGCGTCTCCTCGAGGCTGAAACCGGTTTCTAAGAACATTCGGCACTTTACCGCTCGCCAGTGTAATTCCCAAGCTTGTCGTGCTGTCATTTTTAACAAACAACAAGGGCCGAGCCTTCGACCGCAGATACTTTCCCATCTGGAATCAAAAGATAACTCCCTTGAAAACAGAGCGAGCAACCCCCGACGTATCAACTGCCCTCAATTTTTCCTCTGTGTGGGCGTGCCGATTTCGCGGCACGGGCGTCAGAATTACCGTCAGAGAATGGATATGCGCATTGGTTAGATTCAGGACACGCATCCTAGATTATCTTCTATTATGAGGGCCTCTCGTAAAACCACAGGGCCACCAGGCCCGGCAATGGCATGAATCATGCTTAAGCGAGATAAGGATAGCCCTACTTCACGATCCGCAAACAACAGGACCCCATCGACACGGCACCATTTCAGCCACCGGGCCTGATCAGCCCATGTGACGGGAAACCAGTCCAGATGTGATAACATCCCCCAGCGATGCCAACGGCTATGTGCCAAGCCCCATCCTACAGCGTCCAACGGTAACCGCCAGCGGCCGGGGTTAGTGGACGTCCATGATATCTGTGGCAAATCGCCGCATCCCTGGCGGGCTCTACCGTATCTGTGCCACCGCCGTTGCTTTGCATTCTTTTCCATAGTCCATCCATCTCCCGCCGTGTCTATCCAAGATTCCGGGACCTCACGCCAGTATAGGGGGGACATATCCTCAACAAAAGCTACAAAAGGCACGTACACGTATCAGGAAGCAAGTTTTTGGTCGGAATGCGGCACAAACATTGTCAAAACAGGACAAGTGTTTTCTTCAGTTCAAACATTCTGTACAATACCAGTGTATTAGATTCTGCACACCAATCATAGATAGATTCAACCGATTTCATTTTTTCCTTCCGTCATTTCTTATCCCTCTTCTTTTGTCACGGAGATGTCTAGAGGGCCATTCCTTTCATCTTTCCAGTTTTAGACCAATCTCAATTCACTTTACATCCCACCAACATTATGAGCTGGGCCCCTCACGTCATGTCAGGAAATTTGTCGTCTTGTTCCCGTGTTGCCATTATCCTATTATTAGGCTGTTTAGCAGACGGATAGAAGTGTGAAAGATCTTTGGCTGGCAGGATTTAATAGCCCCGCGGGTACCCGCGGGGCTATTTTCGAACATCTCTATTAAGCATGTCTCATAGACTTTGCCAGGACCTTAATTGGTCCACCGTGATCTGATATCGTCCCCATCCCCTGGGCCCTCTGCCATAAGACGGCGTGTGCGAGGTACCCAAATCCGTCAAAATGGCCCGCGCACCCGTGAATCTTTGATGATACGTCCAGGTGTTCATCGTCACAATGGTAGGAATTCCGGCTTGTAAGGCGGCTTTTAAACCCACCTGGGAGTCTTCGATCGCCAGGGCCTCATGGGATTTGATGCCGAGTTGGTCTAAACAACGAAAATATACCGCCGGATCCGGTTTCTTCTTCGGCACCTCGTCCCCCGCCACAATCGCCCTAAACATCCTTGTCCACTGACTGCCAAAGTGTCTCGAAAGTAAAGCTTCCACATTGTCGTAATGGGTGGTGGTAGAGATGCCCAAACTGATCCCTTCTTCATAACATTGAACAACCAAAGAGTGCACGCCAATTCGAAGGGGTACCGCTCCACTCCACACCCGATCCTTGAACAAGTGCGTTTTGAGCTCATAAATCTCCCGGATCTCATCGGGCGTCAATTGGCGATATTTGGGATGCTGGGTCAAATAATATGCCAACCGTTCCTTTCCCCCCGATATTTTCAGCAGTTCCCGGTACACGCCGGGTGTCCAACGAAAAGGAAGATTCCATAATTGGAAAACGCGGTTAAACGCCCATAAATGTCCCTGTGTTTCGGTATCTGCCAAAGTCCCGTCCACGTCAAAGATCACACTTTTTAAGGACATGACTTCAGTCAATTCCTGAAATACTGCCATCGTCGGCTACTTGCACGCGAAACGCTGCCGGTTCTTTGGGCAACCCAGGCATGCGAATCATATCGCCTCCCAAAGGCACGATATATCCCGCGCCACGGGCAATTTCGATATCGCGGATACTCAGGCGGAAACCTTCAGGGCGTCCCAGCAATTTGGGGTTGTCGCTAAGAGAATATTGAGTCTTCGCCATGCAAATTTGCATGGCGTCCTCACCCCATGAGTGAAGACGTCTGAGTGTGGTCAAGGCTTGGGGTGAATAATCCACACCGTCTGCTCCATAGATTCGACTCGCTATCTTGTGAATTTTGTTTTCCAGAGATTCTTGGGCCTGGTAAAGAGGAGCATAATGACTTTGGGTCTCATCCAATTGCTGCATAACCAAGTGCCCCAACATTTGTCCTCCTTGACCCCCTTGAACAAAAACATCAGCAAGTGCTGCCGGGGTTCCTTGTTTCGTCAGTTCTCGCAATAGCCAGTCTGTCTCTTCTTTAGTATCGGCAGGAAATTTGTTAATCGCTACTACCACAGGCAAGCCAAATTGCTGAAGATTTTCCAGATGCTTATTCAAGTTAGCCATACCGGCTCTCAGTGCCATCGAATCGGGTCGGTCAATCTCTTTTAAGGATTGCCCGCCATGATAGCGCAGGGCTTTGAGCGTCACCACCACGGTC
>JAKAAL010000111.1 GCA_021802375.1 Bacillota bacterium
CCGCCGGGTCGGGTTTGCGCACATTCAAGCGCACGTGTTGCCGTCTTGGTACGTGAGTCTCTACAATCTCATTTTCGATGCCTATCACGTGCTGGAGTCAGAAGGCACGCCGGTTCCCCTTCCTCCGTTGGATTTGGTGCGGAGGCGCTGGCTGGCCGACATGAAGTCCTCCCTCGACACCTATGAGGTCGCCATGTCCTCGAAGATGGCGGCTTTGCACGATCTGGCGCTGACCGATCCTCTGACGGGGCTTCTCAACAGACGCGGATTTTGGGATCGCGTGGCTTTGGACATTGAGCGCGGTGTCCATCAGGCGGTCTTTGTCCTGATGGACATCGACCACTTCAAACGGCTCAACGACCATCATGGACATCCTTTCGGCGACCGGGTCCTGGCCCAATTCGCCACGCTGGCGGAGGTCTTGTCCGCCACCGCCGACGCCTTGGGGCGTTTGGGAGGGGATGAGTTCGGCCTGTGGATTCCAAACGCCGAGGGGCCAGGCGCTGTGTCTCAGCGGTTGCAAACGCTGGCCGAAACGCTGATGGTCGATTCCCAAGCCACCTTTTCCGGCGGCATCGCCACGTTTCCTCACCACGGCAAAACCGTCGAGCATCTCTACCATGAGGCAGACGGGGCGCTCTATCAGGCCAAGCAGGCGGGACGCCATTGTTATGCCGTCGCGGGAGAAACTCAACCCTATCCCTTCTAACCTTGGCTTGAGGAGTGATAATGCACGTGGATCCGCGACTGGTTTCCGTGGCTCGGGAAAGAGCCCGGGCGCAGGGCTTCGACCGCTCGTGCCTGGATGAAGTGGGCCGCTTGCTGGCATTGCTGGCTTCCCACATCCACGATGGAAAGATTCTCGAAATTGGTGCGGGCATGGGTGTCGGTACGGCCTGGCTGGCCAGTGCGGCGCGCGTGGAGGTCTATACCGTCGACGACAATCCTGAACGCGCCAGCCACGTCGCGAGCCTGTTTCGGGACCACCCTCAGGTCCATGTCGTTACGGGCGATTGGACCGACGCGTTGATCCACGGTCCCTTCCGCCTCATCTTTGCCGATGCCAAACCGGCAAAAACCTCTGGGGCGGAAGCTGTGATTGCAGCAGCGGCCCCCGGGGGTCTCATTGTTCTGGACGACTTGTCGCCCGAGGAGTATTGGCCGGAGGCGTGGAAGGGGAAGCCGGACCCAATCCGGGAGTTCTGGCTAAACCATCCGTTGCTTTTCAGCACGGAAATCCTCACGTCCCGCGAACATAGCACCATTTTGGCCTGCCGGGCAGTTTAGCGGGGGAGACGGGTGTGGACTGCCACCCGTCTCTTGCCATCTTACCAACTTCCGCATTGGCTCTCCCACTTTAGCGGGTGGCAAAATTTCTATAGCCCCCTTTCCAACCGCTGGCGGCTATGGAAAAGTTGCGGGGCTGAACTGGAAGGATGTGACAAACCGTTGGCGAATTATTTCCCATGACCACTACCCGAATAAGTCCCATTGGGCGCGTCATACACACTATCCGTCGCCAGCGCGGCCTCAAGCTGGCGGCCGTGCGCCACGTCTCGGTGTCTACGCTGAACGCCATCGAGCGAGGCCGCATGGTCCCCTCGCTGTCATTGACCGATACCATCACTCGGGGACTCGATCTCGAACCCGGCGCTTTGGATCTGCCACTTTTGGCCTCCGTCCACGATGCCGGCGTCCGGGTTCAATTGGTCAAGCGGCTGTTGGGACGCAACGTCCCTCCGCTCGCGATTCAACGAACTTTGCGGCAAGTGGCGATGGACCCTGACATGGCTTTGCCGCAACGGGCACACGCACAGCTCCTAGTGGCACAGGTGCTGGACCTGCGCGGTGCCCGCCGGCGCGCTGTCCTGATCCTCACCTATTTGGCGCGCACGAGTCCACCTCTCCCAGGAACCTTGCACTTGGAGGTCATAAGCACCTTGGGCAAGTGCTATTTGCGGCTTGAACAACCGGAACAGGCCCTGAGCCCGCTGATGGAGGCTGTCCAGCAGCCGATCCGCCATGCGGCTTGGGAATCGGCGCTGTGCAATCTCGGGCTCGCCTGGTGGAAAGTCGGCCAATATGCCGCCGCGGAGGCGCAGTGGCAGCGCGCCATCGAGGAAGTGGCCGATCCGGCTCGACTGGCCAATGCCTACCTTGGTCTGGGCCTGCTGGCGTTCCGCAAAGGCCGCCTTCTTGACGCCATCTCCGCATATCATCAGACCTTGACCCTGTATGAGGAAACCAACGCCGCCGCCACGCAGCGTCTAAGGGTACTGAACAACTTGTTGGCCTGCCATGTGCAGCAGCAAGATTGGCGTGCCGCCGACGCGGTCGTCGGCCAGGGCGCGGCCTTGCCCGAGCCAGACCCGGTTGTCTGGGGCGAATGGCTGACCACCCAAGCCGAGTGCGCCTGGGCCCAGGGACGGCGGCAGGATGCGCAAGTGCTGATCGCGGAGGCTAAAGAGTCCTTGGGGAACGCGTTGGTAGTGTCTTGGTTCACCATCCGCCTGTTGGAACTGCGGATTCTCGCCCCATCGGAACCCGCAGCGCCTCTGGTTCAAGCCATCGAAGAGCAACTCTCCCATGTCTCGGACCGCGAATTGATCGGCGCGTTGCACACGATGCTGGTTCAGGCGGCGCTTGAGGCAGGCCGCTTGGATGAGGTCCAAAGCCGCGTGCGCGATTTGCGGTCTCTGTTTCCCATCATCAACTAATCACGAAGGAGGCAGTTCCTATGAAAAAGCGTTTGGCGAGCTTGGTGGCATTCGTGGTCGTGATTGTGGCTGGAACGGCCTTGACGACGCTGTCACCGTCCCATCACGTCGCTGCGCCCAGTGACCCGCCAGTCACAGATGCGCGCACCGTCTCCTAAATCGCCGTTCCGTTCGACAAGCCCTTTCGCCAGGAAAGGGCTCTCTTTATGTCCCAATCCATTTCTATAGCCGAGGATTCGACAGCTGTCTTCTATGGAAATATTCTGCCATATTTGGGAAGGAATGCCAGCATGGAGAACGAACTCCTTTTAATAGAATCGCGATTCTACATTTCTCGTCAAGGAGGTCTTCCCCATGAAACTCTGGACAATCATCGGACCTGCCGGCCTCGCGCTTCTGGCGTCCGCCGTTCCCGCGGGAACGGCCGCCCCCACCGCGGCCGCAGCGCCAGCACCGGCCCACGCCGGGCGCATCACCAATTCTCCGCGCATCCTTTCCAAGCTGTCCGCGTCAGCCATTCACCAAGCTGGGTGGTCATCGAGCAACTGGTCCGGATACGCCATTACCGGATCGACCTATCACTCCATCACCGGATCATGGGTCGTGCCCACGGTACAGCCAAGCCGAGGCGATACCTACTCCTCCAACTGGATTGGCATTGACGGATTCAACAACAGCGACCTGATTCAAACCGGGACTGAACAGGATGCCTCCAGCTCCGGAACGAGTTATGGCGCCTGGTGGGAAATCCTCCCAGCGGCGGAGACACCCATCTCGAGCATGACCGTCCATCCCGGCGACCACATGTCCGCCAGCATCGTCGACAACAACAACGGGACTTGGACGATTACCATCTCCGACACGACCACCGGGCAGAGCTTTACCACCACCCAATCCTACAGCGGACCCGCTCAGTCGGCTGAATGGATCGAAGAGGCCCCCACCGTGGGCGGCCGCGTCGCCACATTAGCCAATTACGGCGAGTCCACATTCGATCCCGGAACCGTCAACGGGGGCAACCCCGCATTGGTAGCCAATGACGGCGGAGTCATGATACAGCGCAACAAGCAGGTTTCCACGCCGTCCCTGCCGGACTCCGACACAGATGGGTTCAACATGGCCTACGGGTCGACGACCCCTCCGGCTCCCCAGTCGTAATCTAGGAAAGGGCGGCCCCCCGTGGAGCCGCCCTATCTTCTTGCTTGAATCAACCGAGATTGATCCATGTGGACTTCACCTCGGTGTAATGCTGGAGGGCATATTGCCCCATCTCCCGCCCAATGCCGCTGGCCTTGAATCCACCCCAGGGACTGGTGGCATCCAAAAGATTGTAGCCGTTAATCCAGACCGTGCCCGCCTTCAGCTTTTCCGCCACCTTAATGCCTTGCCGCACGTCCTCTGTCCACACCGCGGCTGCCAGACCGTATGGAGTGGCATTGGCGCGCCGCACCGCCTCATCCACGTCATCATAGGGAAGCGCGACCAGCACCGGTCCGAAAATCTCTTCCCGGGCAATGGTCATCTCATCCTGACCGACAAAGACGGTCGGTTGGATGAAGTAGCCCGATCCCGCCGCCTGGTTTCGGCTTCCACCCGTCACCAAGCTGGCTCCCTCCCGCCGGCCACTGTCGATGTACTGCATGACCCGATTCATTTGCCCTTCGCTTACCAGAGGCCCCATCTCCGTCGCCGGATCAAGCCCGATGCCTTGTTGGATGGATTCGGCCCGACGCCCGACCAGATCCACCACGTGGTCGAACTGCGAACGCGGGACAAACAGGCGCGACCCCGCGCAGCAGACCTCTCCCTGATTGAAGAAGATGCCCATCATGGCTCCCGCCACGACCGCATCAGGATCGGCATCCGGCAGCATGATGTTGGGGGACTTCCCCCCCAATTCCAATGTCACACGGGTGAACCGGTCGGCAGCCGAAATCATGATTTCTCGTCCCACGCGGGTAGAGCCCGTAAAGGAAATCTTCTCGACCCCGGGATGGGCGACCAGCGCCTTTCCGGCCGTCGCTCCATATCCGGGCACAATGTTGAGCACCCCGGGAGGAAAGCCAGCCTCCAACGCCAATTCGCCGAGGCGCAAGAGACTCAGCGGAGTCACTTCGCTAGGCTTGACCACCACCGTGTTCCCACAGGCCAGCGCCGGCGCAATTTTCCACGACGCAATCATTAAAGGGAAGTTCCACGGCACAATCGCTCCCACAACTCCCAGCGGCTCACGCCGGGTGTAGGCCAGATAATGGCCCGGCTGGGATACGGGCAGCGTTTCCCCCGTCAGCTTGGTCACCCATCCCGCAAAGTACCGAAAATGCTCCACGGTCAGCGGGACATCTGCCAGCATCGTCTCGGTGATGGGTTTTCCCGTGTTGATCGATTCAATTTCGGAAAACTCCTGCGCGTGTTCCTCAATCAAGTCTGCGAGCTTCCACAAAAGACGCGCCCTCTCGGCCGGCGAAAGGCGGCTCCAGCGTCCTTGAAAAGCCTTTTCGGCGGCGCGCACCGCCCGATCCACATCCTCGGCGGTCGCCTCCGCCACCTCAACCAAATCCTCGCCACTGGCGGGGTCCTTCACCCAAAAGGAGCCCCCCTGCGCAGCCTCGACCCATTTGTTGCCAATGAGGAGGCGCGCTCGCCGCGACAGAAATTGGCGCGTCGCGTCACTAATCCATGGGGATTCTATAATTCCCGCCGCCATTTCTTCACGTCCCTCCATTAGATGGTCAACAGCACTTTGGTGGCGCGTTGCTCGTGAAAAAGCCGATATCCCTCCGGGGCCCCTTCCAGAGGCAGCCGATGGCTAATCACCGACGATGGATCGAGCCGCCCGGCCTGTACCAGTTTCATCGTGGCGTCAATGTCGCGGTGAATATTGGCGAGCCCCACGCGAAACGTGATGTCCCGCGTCAAGGCCGTCATGAGCGGATAGCTCCACTCCGTTTCCGCTGTCACTCCCACCGCCGCAATCCGACCGCCGCCCCGCACCAGTTGAAACGCCAGAGCCAAGGTCTGGGGGCCTCCGACCGCCTCAATCACCACATCGGCTCCCAACCCATCGGTCGCCTGCATGATGCGCCGCACGGGATTGGTGCGGCTGGATGCAATGGGAATGGCACCGAACGCCGCAGTGGCTTCGGCCCGCTCCGGGTCACGATCAATGCTGTAGACCTCCGCCGCTCCCATGACCCGCGCCGCCATCACGGCCATCAACCCCACCGGACCTGCCCCGATGACTGCGCATCGCTCCCCGGGTTGAAGGCCGGAATTTCTTACCGCTCCATAGGCGGTGGTCAAAATGTCCCCACAAAAGATGGCCTTCTCATCCGCGAGCCCATCAGGAATTTTGCGCAGGTTGACGTCTCCATACGGCACACGCACCATTTCCGCCTGAGTCCCGGGATAGTCCCCAAAAGCCAGGCCATACCCCAGCACGCCACCACCGGCGCATTGGTGGTACTGGCCAAGCCGGCACTGCGCGCAGGCCCCGCAAGCCACATGGAAGGTGCCCACGACGCGATCACCGACTTGGAACTGCCGAACCCGATCGCCGACCGCCGCCACCGTGCCCACGTATTCGTGGCCCATGATGGACCCCGGCGACATGCCTGGAATGTGCCCACGGTACAAATGCAGGTCAGATCCGCAAATAGCGGACGCGGTGACCCGCACCAACACGTCGTCCGCGGTCAGCAGCTCCGGATCGGGAACCTCCCCGACCCGGACCGACTCCACATCGAGATACTGCACCGCTTTCATGAGATCTCCCCAGGAAACGCGGACTCGATGCGTGCCGCCGCATTGACAAGTTCAGTGGCTGCGGCCACATAGCGCGCCAACACCACCATGTTGCCGCGCGTGAGCACCAATCGACCGCGCATGATGCCGGCAATGGCTTCCAAGTTTCCTTCCATGACCTCGCGCCAAGTGTAGGGATCGGCTGTGATGACATAGGGTGCCGTGTCCAAGTCGTCTGGCGCGGCAACCCGGGCCGACCGGCATTGGCCGTGGTATAAGTCCACATACACCGCACGCTGTTCCGGAATCATTTCATCGGGATCAGCGTCCATCACCAGCACCATCGGCCATTCCCACGTCTGTGCCGCCTTGGCGTAGCTCGCACTTTGGTTCAGCTCGTTCTTCCAAGCCTCCGCCCATTCATCTGTGAACACTTCATAGGCCATGATGACGTCCTCGCTTTCTTTACTCCCGGGAGCCTTCCAGCCCCTCATCGGGAAATACCGTGTGGATGCGCGCGACAGCGTGCGTCAGCTCGTTGGCGGCAGCGACATACCGCGCCATCACCAACATGCTGCCGCGCGCCAAAGACATGCGCCCGCGCAACATGGCGCCAATCGCTTCGATTTTTCCATCCCGCAAGTCCCGCCAAGTGTCGACGTCCGCCTTCACGACATAAGAAGCGCGCGCGATCTCCTCGGCAGTAGCCACTCGAGCCTCCCGGCATTCGCCATGATATAGATCGACGTATACGGCCCGATCTGCCTCAATACCCTTGTCCGGATCGGCCTCCATAAGAAGAACCAAAGGCCACTCCCAAGTCCGCCCGGCTTTCTGGTACTTTTCACTGCGGTTCAGTTCGTCTTTCCATTCTTGAGCCCATGCGTCAGTAAAGATTTCCACTGCCATTTCGCCACACTCCCTCCGGGTATGAATTCGAGCGAAAATTGAATTTTCCTCCCATAAGCAAAAGATGCAGGAAGTAAATATTGTGAGAAAAAAGCATGCGCGTCGTTCCGGTGCCTCGCCACGCTCGTGCTACAGTGGATTCAGCATGTCATTAGCCGGTTCCGTCGCAACCGAGCCACAAAGGAGGTTCCCTTCGTGAGCCAGTTTTCTGATCCTGATTTCCTGCGCGAAGCGTACGGCACTGACGAGGGACTGTCCATCCGCATTCAAGCCCAAGAGCGGTATGGATTGAACCAGCAAAACATCTTTCAGGCGCTCACTCGCGCAGCGCAAGCCGCCACTTCCCCTAAGGCAGTGCTGGATGTCGGCGCCGGCACCGGTGCCTGGTACCCCTGGGTTCGACAGTATGCAGGCAACGCCGTCCGCTATGAAGCCATCGACATGTCTGCCGCGATGGTGGAGCGACTCAATCAACGCATGTCTGGCGATCCTCATGGCCATGCCGAGGTCGCCGATGCCGAAGCGCTGCCATACCCTCCCGAAAGCTTTGATTGGGTGGGCCTCCATTACATGCTCTACCACGTGCCCAACATCGAGCGTGCGTTACAATCGGCTTGGAGCGTGCTGCGTCCTGGCGGCATCCTCGTGGCAGCCACCAACGGTTCCCGCAGCTATCATGAAATGCTGGAATGGCACGCCGAAGCCGCGTCACGCTTGGGGCTCCCGTATGCGGAGGATGCCCGTGGCGACCGCTTTTCGCTTGAAAACGGGGCCCGGTTCTTTCCCCATCCGCCCGAGATGGCGCAATTTCCGGGAGGGCTCTCTTTTCCGAGCATCGCCGCCTATCTTGCGTATTATGGATCCGGGTTTTGCTGGGCAGGCATTCCGCTCGAATATCACCAAGAGTCCGTCAAGCGGGACCTCCTGGAGACCATGGGCAGTCTGGTGAAACCCCTATTCGAAAAGGAGGGCGTGATTCCCCTCTCCCATACCTCCGGCTTCTTCTGGCTCATCAAGGAAATGGCCACTCCGGAACCGTAAACTTCCCAGAGGGCCGCGGTGTCCCCACACCGCAGCCTTTCGTCTCTGGAAGACTAGTGCACTATCCCGTGTGCCCCCGAGCACGAAGGCCCGATGAACCAGCACGGCGCTTGCGCGGAAAATCGTCGAAAACCCGGTCAGTGATCACGAGTTCCTAGAGCATTTTGAAGGTGGTGATGCCCTCCGTGAGTCCTCGGGTCAACATCAACCGAAACAACAGCAAGTCCGCTCGCAGGGACCAAATGGGGTGGCGAAAGGTGACGGGGTGGTTCTTTTCAACAACAAAGTGTCCGAGCCATGAACATCCATAGGAAACAATGAGTGCTGTAAGGAGATAGATCCAATTCCAGGAGATGACTGCCAACAAAATCGAGATGAGGCCAGCGCTCGTTCCGACGAAGTGCCAGAGCCGGGTGGCGAGAAGCTCATGCTCGTGCAGATACTCGAGCCAAAACGTATAAAACGTCTTTGTTTGCTCCATTGCGATTTTCCCTCCCGGGAGACTATTCGCGAAAAGTCGAGTTTTTCCTTCCGTATGGAAAAGCCGGCCACACCGTGGAACGCATGCCGGGTGGCGTCTGCGAGGGGATAAAGGGCGGACAGGAGGCACTCACGATGCTCCTTCCGCATATGCAGTCTTGTCGCTGGAAAGCTACTCCCAAGCGGCGTCCGACGCCGGCGCATTGTCGGACTGGGCGAGCGCCGCACGCACCAAGGCCAAGGCCTTTCTAAGCCGCTCCTCTTCCTCACGGGTCGCCCCATCGCGCGCGCCGTCCCGAGCCAACCAAGCCGCCGCTACCGCCAATATCAAGGCACGCGTCCTGCCAGCGAGCGGCAACGCCGCGCCCGCCGCATGGCCCTTGTCCCGCGCCCTTAATGCGGCGACCAACGCATCCCCCTCGACATCCAGATTCGGCAGCATGCGATTCAACCACCCAGGCAGCCACCAACCCTTGTCGCCCAAAAGCGCCATGACCGCCGGGACCAATGTGAGCCGTACGATGA
>JAKAAL010000112.1:0-8989 GCA_021802375.1 Bacillota bacterium
AGCGGTTCGTCATCGGGTGGGGGAGCAGGAGCAGGGACGACTGCGACATCGAGTAGCACTATTTCGTTAAGTGGGCACGATACGCACGACGACGAAAATAGTGACCAGAATAGACATGAGCCCGACAACCAAGGGATAGATTAAGGCAGATTTAATTTTCTCTCCATTTTTATGATCGGTTTCAAAATAAAACGCCATGCGTTCCAGGGTTTCGTTCATGGTCCCCGAAACCTCGCCCACGCGAATCATTTGGATCAACAATGGAGGAAAGGTGGATCCGTGTTCTGCCATCGCAAAAGAGAGCGGATCACCGTTTTCCACGCGTGCAATAATTGCCTGCATGACCTTTTTTGCCGACGCCATCTCCCCCTGCTGATACATAATTCGCAGACTTTGCAGAATAGGAACGCCCGCCCCAATTAGAGTCGCCAACTGGCGCGACCACACGGCCAGCCTGTCTGGCGGCCACTTTCGAGAAAGCGTCAGTTCAAAATTTCCCCACCAGACGCGGTCGGCCAAGGGACTCAGTTCCAACACATGAAGATGCGTGCCTTGGAGCTTACTCGCTGCCTCGCTTTCGTCATTGGCCGAGACCTTCCCGCGTATCTCTTGGCCGTCGGGCTTCAGCGCTAAATATCGATAGTCAGCCATCTCCCCGTCCCACCTTTCTCCTTTCCATCATCCCCAGCGCTCGATGCCACCCCTAGGGCTTTCTTTCCACGAAAGTTTTCTGTCGATTCTTCCTGAGCTGAGATTAAGTTTCCTAGTCTAACCCCTCATATTGGATCATCCTTGTGCCTAAATTAGCTGGCCCCCAGTAGATCGAATGACTTCCGCGATCGTGGTTTCTCCTCGCCTCACTTTCACCAGTCCATCGTAGACAAGACTCCAAGCCCCTTGGCGTCGCGCACGATGACGCAGTTCGGATTCGGAGGCCTCCTCTAAGACGCCGGCCCTTAAGTCCTCCTCCCAATAGATGACTTCGTGGATGGCTACTCTTCCGCGAAGACCAGTACCGCCACAGTCGAGGCAACCTTTGCCCTCGAGCACGGTCTCGCCTTCTTGATTAGCAAATGGCCACTGGATATTATCGGCATAGCTACCGGCATCCTCACACTCCCTGCGATATGCTTCGTGGATCCACGCCCGCTCGGACGCCGCAATCAACCGCGGCCGGGCGCATCCACGGCAGATCCGCCGAAGCAGGCGTTGTGCCACCACTCCCCGAATGGCCGAAGCCAATAGGTAGGGGGCAAGCCCCATCTCTCTCAGACGGCCAATGGTCTCCATAGCCCCTAATGTGTGGAGCGTGGACAAAACCAAGTGTCCGGTTAGGGCCGCCCGGGACGCAATTTCCGCCGTCTCTTCATCCCGGATTTCGCCGACCATGACCACGTCTGGGTCTTGGCGCAAAATCGATCGTAGTCCTGCAGAAAAGGTGAGCCCAGTATTGACATTAACCGCTACCTGGCTAATTCCAGAAATCTCAAACTCCACCGGATCTTCAATGGTCACGGTGTTTATGGCAGAAGAGGATACCTGTTGCAACACCGCGTACAGCGTGGTCGTCTTCCCACTTCCAGTGGGTCCAACGGCCAAGATCAGCCCGCCATTAGAAGAAAGCGCCCGTTCCATCCGAACGAGGTTGTCTGGCATAAAACCCAGGCCGCTTAACGTCTGTAATTGACTTCGCGCATCCAAGATGCGTAGCACCACTTTTTCCCCGCGCATGACCGGCAGAATCGCCACCCTGAGATCAATCGGCCGCTGGTCAATCATCACCCGAATTCTGCCATCTTGGGGCAATCGATGCTCGGTAATATCGAGTTCGCTGAGAATCTTCACCCGCGAAAGGAGATTGGCATAGACGTTCATCGGCAAGTTTTCCTCGTCATGCAAGACTCCATCGACGCGAAAACGCACCCGGACCGTCTCTTCGCCGGGATCAAAATGCACATCGCTAGCTCTAGCCCGCACGGCGTGCGTCAAAAGTTGGATCAAGAGTCTTCCTACCGGGCTTGCCTCTTCCTGATGAACGCGCCCCGAGGACTGGCGCCCGACCGCTTGCAGAGAATCATTCAAAGATTGCTTCATGCCAAAAAAGCGTTCGATGAAGGTCTCCAGTTCCGAACGAACCACGACGGCGGGATCGATGCCAAGACCAGACGCCAATCGGGCATCTTCCAACGCATAGTAGTCCAACGGATCACTCATTCCGAGCAGTAAGCGCCCAGATTCAAGCCGAATGGGCAGGATGCGATGGCGGCGAATCATTTCTTCCGGCAGGAGTCTCAGGACATCGGAATTAGCGGCCGTCTGCGTCAGGCTGATCAGTGGCAATCCCAACTGTTCGTGGAGTACCTCGGCCAACTGGCCATCGGTCAAAAACCCCAAGCGAACCATGGCTTCCCCCAACCTTTCGGTATCGCCACGTTTGGCCGCTAAGACTTCGGCCACCTGCGCCTCGGTAACGACGCCACTTTCCACCAGTAAATCTCCAATGCGTCTGGTCAGAACAAGCCCTCCCTGAAACGAAATTCCTCTATCCTTCAATGCTGCCCGAAGAGAAGACAATCGAAATATTGGCTAAAGATGATGTGGAGCCAGGCGAAGGTTGCGATACCGACAAGCTGACGGTGCCGAGGCACTGCGTGCTAATCGTATAGGTTTCGTTGGTAGTAATCGCACTGGTGGTGCCATTTACTGTGCCGTTAACAGTCAAGCCATTACCATATTCGTCGATATTGCCGTTAACCGTGCCCGTGATCGTCTCTCCGGTACCTAACGACAACACCGTAGGACTCCCGTTGCTACTTTCCAAAACTCCGTTGACTCGCGCGTAGACCGTATCGTCATCGCCGACCAAAATGAGTCCATCATTTAAACTAATGGGTCTGTTTTTAGACCCGATCACATCGTTACTGCCCGTCACGATGAGCACGCCGTTGACATTGCCTAAGATCGTATCATTATTTCCGGCCACTAGAGCATCACAATTAATCGGACTGTCGGTCGTATCCCCACTCCCATCCAAGATTAACGGACCGTTAATCGGAGACTCTAGCGTAGCATCGGTTCCAACCACAATCGCCTCACCATTCACCGGTTGGGTTAGCGTGTTTCCCGACCCAGAAACAATGGCTGTTCCATCAATGGGACTGGTCACTGTGTCATCAGTCCCAGAAATCCACGCCGAATTATTAATCGGGCTAGATTCCGTGGTGTCGGTGCCGCTGACCGTAGTAAGCTTGGAAAATCCTGATACCGTAGTCGTCCCATTGGACGACACGGTGACCTGCTCGGGAGAGTCGGGAGTGTCACTAATTCCCGGTGCACTAACGCCTACCGTACCCCCACTTAACGAAATAGTGCTACTCGATGTCGCAGTCGTCCCTGCTCCTGCTCCCCCACCCGATGACGAACCGCTGGACGAACTAGTCGTAGTCTGGGTGATCGTGACTGGAATCGTCAGAGTTACTTCAGCGCTATTAATGCCTGAAATTCCTGCGTTTCCGACACTAACGATGGTAATCGTCACCGATTCGTTGTCGCCCGACCCGTTGGTCACCGGGGCGGTGGGGAAGCTGACGCGAAACGGGGGGGCATTCAACGCGCTCAAGTCTTGGCTCACAGTCGTCAACGCCGATGATGGCCCTGAAGACGAAAAAACCTCGCTTTCGTTTTTAGACAAGTAATACAGGGTGGCGTCGATTCCCATTCTCGCATTGTACAGTGCTTGGGTATGATAGAAATTATATCGCGTCGCCCGAAAGGTTTGATTGACTGTAGCTAAGCTACTCGCAATCCACAGTCCGGCCAAGCTCACCAGCGCCAACACCACGAGTAGCGCCACGCCAGACTCTGACCTTGCGGCCAACGCCGAGTGTCTCAGCCAATCCTTCCACCCGGTGTCTCTTTCATTATTCAATAGTCCACCGCCCCTGCCATAAACGAATAGACTTGAGACATACCGGGTTGAGCCTCATGACTAGGTTGCTCGCCATCGGCGCTGACCGTTCTAGCAACAACATTCATCTCAAATTCTACGGGGCGGATTACGCCTATGCCTGCTGGCAGCACAGAAAACGTGGTCCCGGCATAACTTACTTGCCCGGTACCGATCGGGGTCACTTCGCTCGCCGGTGGATAGATCGGAGGTGATGCGGTCGGATTAAAAGGCGCCCCTCCAGGAAAAAGCGCTAACATCGGCACTCCGTTCACCGGCACCACCGCAAGGCAGAGATAGTCCGTGCCTCCTTGCGCTCCCGATGCTGCCCCGTAAACCGCAGAGTTCGCAGGAACAATGCCCTGCAACGTCGTCACGGTCATCGCCAATACTGGGACTGAACCCGAAGTGGCACCTGTCACTTCCTCATCCGTACTCAGGTTCTGCGTTCCGAGAATCCTTGCATTTTGGGCTAAACGTTCAACTGTCCAAAACACACTGCTGGAATCGGCCAATGGGGCAGAGACGGTGGCTACTTGGCGGAAATAGCCCTCGGCACTGGTCCACAGAACGTCTGCGGCCATCATCACCATACCCCCAATCAACGTCGCAACTAACGTTTCCAACAATGTAATCCCTGCTTCATGCATTCTCCCGAGCCTTGGCTTCATCGTTGTTTTCAAGAGTTCACCACCGCAGGATCAATCACAGCGGTGAGACTCACTCGATCCGGTCCCGAGGTTCCCGCAACGGGCCAACTTACCGTAACCGTGTATTCTTGGACGGTGACCGTCGCAGCATCGTTGTCCCATGGTGGCGTAACAGGCCCACTAATGGTCTCGGTATAGGCCACTCCTCGGACCATTGGCAAGGTCGGGGGGGCGACCGCGGCCAAAGCCTCCCCGCTGGTATAATCTGCCAAAGCCTTGCTTCTCACCAGTTCAATCCCCTGCCGAGCATAAACCAGAGCCTGCGCTTGTTCTTGATCTTGATCGACCCAATGCGTCGTGCTCGTGGACCATTGAGTGACCCCGAGTACAATAAACCCGATCAAGACGACCGCAGCCATCACTTCGATCAAGGTATCCCCTCGATCTCGCAATTTGGTCATGCTAATTAGATTCCGCATACACATCGTAGGCGATCACGGCCTGCATACGATCAGCACTCGGCAAGGAAAATTGCACGGAGGTGATGGTGGTAAAATTTGGACCCGCAGTCAAGCTCTGCACGTAGCTCAAAACCGAAATTTTGGTGCCGATTACGGTCACATCGATCGGATACGCTCTAAGATTGGCAGCGTCGCCCAAGGCAGCAAATGCGTTGACGATGCCAGACGTCGGAGACGGGTCCTGCGACGGGCTAACCAGAAGATTGGTGACCACCACATGGTGAGAGGATGCCAACGTTTGGCTTTCCGTAAGAATTTGCGCCACATTGAGCGCTCTGGGCACAACAATCTTGAGCAATTCGGGATTGGATGCTTTCAGTTTGTCCAAAGCCGCAATCGATTGGGTTAACTGGACCGTCTGACTGGTTAGAGACTGCTCGCGAACTTTCAACGTGGCTAACGTAGCCTCGCTTCTCCACCAAAACCCTGCCAGTCCAACCAATATCACGGCCATCGCGCATCCGGTTATCCGCGCCCATCGGAGTTTCTTGAAATTTATCTTTATTTCTCTATTCATGACCCTCCTCCAGGAGGCAACGCCAATTGCAGTGAAAACGTCACAGCCACTTGACCACTTGAATTTTCGGCCACGCTGTCAACTACAGGTTGGACAAATAGGGGGTCATTTTGCAAGCGAGCGATAGCTGCAGCCGCCGAGTGCAAGCTAGAAAACATAACCTCAGCGTTAATCGCATTGGATGCGTAATTAAGATTGGAGACGGTTGCCCCAGCTGAAAGATTGCCCAAAAAGGATTGCACACTCGGCACCGGGTTACTCGAACTCGCCTCAGCATTTTTTACTGCTTTAGCCAGGGCATAATCGCTTCGAATCGGCGCCAATTGGGTCCATTTCGCGTCTAGTTCTACCAAGGTATTACTATTCACCGAGATCTGATCACGCAATGCCTTCTGTTGAGCTACCGCCTTTTGGATCTGCGTGCTTATCCCTAAAAGCAAAAGAATCCAGATCCCGAAGAGAAGCGCCCTTCCTCCAATTTTAGCACGCACCACAGGAGGTGGCGGTGGCAACAAATTCACACTCATCCGCTCGCCCTCCGCAGTGCCAATCCGACCGCTAAGGCCGGCAGTCCATCGCTCGCTTTGATCTCTGATGGTTGATCGGGAAAGTCGAATTGGGGCAACTCGCCATCTAGCGGTGCAGGGCATACTTCGACCAGAAGTTCGGTCCGAACTCCTACCCCTCGTTTTACGGGTTCCGACGCTCCGACCAGATCGATCAGCACGACTCGCTCCAAAGGCGATGGTTCGCGGGACCGAAAGAACATCGCTGACCGAGCAATTTCCTGGGATACCTCATCGGCGTAGCTTTCGAGACGCTCATCCCAGACCAACTCCGCTTGCAGCATAGAAACCGCCACCCCATCGCGTACCAAAGTCATCACGACTCGCCGATGCATCAAAATGACCAGCATCGCCGATGCCGTCGGAAAAGCCAGTCGACTTTTGGCCCAACGCAACCCCGCCAGAGCACTAGGTTCCACCTCGGACGGTCGCAACCCAGCGGCAGTGACGACGCTCACCCAAGAGCGGATGGTGTCAAGTGGGGCGGCGACAACCACAACACTCTGCTCGCCTCCCAGCGTAGTCCCGGCAAGATAATAGTCCCATTGTATGGAGTTTGCAGCGAATGGCAGACGGACGACGACCTCGCGCTCCACCATACTTCGGATAAATCCCGGGTTGGCATTAAGCGGCACGGTCAATTGGCGCATGACCACCAGTTGCGATGGCACGGAAATAGCTACTGATCGGCCTTTTAGGCGCCATCGTTTTACCACCATGCTAAGCCCCTCGGTGAAGTCGGACGTCGCCTTCGTGGTGGGCGCTGAAGAATTCTTAATAGAATGAGGAAAGATTCGGGCGCTGCGGATAGGCCGCACTTCCTGGCCCTGCACCGACACCTCGGCCAAGACCACCTGGCCGTCCACGTCGAGGCCTAATCCGTGTTGATGCCTATCTCGTCGTGACGAGATTCCGACAAAATCCATCTCCTCTTCCTCTCCTACAGGCCGGACCGTCTCCGCGATTGCACCGCTAGCGAATTGCCCAGTACTGGGCAAGAAAGCCTGATCCGTATAAATACACCATCATAGCAGCCAAAGCAATCGCGGGTCCAAACGGAACGCGATGATCCGACGGCATTCGCCGAGAAAACCACAGTCCGATGCCAGCCAACACTCCAAGACAGGCGGCCAATACCAAAGTCAACACCATGCCTGAAATGCCGACTAAGAGCCCGACATAGCCAAACATCTTGACATCGCCGAGGCCCATGCCGCCGCGACTCACGGCCCTTATAGACCATAGTAACCCCATCCCTGCCAACCCACCAAGAACATAATCCCAAATTGGCAAGGGATGGTCGAATAGGCGAAAGGCCAGGAGACCTACGGTAAGAGGAATCAAAAAGGCATCCGGGATGCGGTGTTGATCCACATCGGTCATCGCAATGGCCACAAAGCCAACCGCTGACCAAGCGGCAATCCAAAATCCCAGTCCCCAATGCCACTGTAACGCTGCTAGGAAAAAGGCCGCTCCGCACAAGAGTTCCATCATTGGATACGTCATCGGCACCAGAACCCCGCAAGTCCTACATCGGCCTCTGAGTCCAATCCATGAGAACACCGGAATCAGTTCGTACCAGCTAAGACGGCGTTGACATGCATCACAATGCGAAGGGGGAAGGACAATCGACTCGCCCCGAGGCAGCCTCAATCCCAATAAGGTGAAGAAGGATCCAAAAACCATGCCATACACACCAGCCACCCATATCATAGCGTTTTCGCTCATTTCCTCAATACTTTGCCCAATCTCACCGAACGTTAGCAATTCATTCATATCATAAAGGTTGTTTCATAAAAAGTCTCGGTAGGCAATATTTCCTTGCCGATGGGCATTCGCATCAATCATCATTGGCTTGGCATGGATACTTGCATCAAAAAGGGGGCTCGCTCCCCACTGAGCCAGCCCCCTAGACTCACAATTCGCTACCCCCAAAACGGAATGGGCTCATCGGCCGGTTGGACATTGCCCAAGGCTGCGTGAAGGACCCCATGGGCCGACGCAAACTCTAAGCTTCCTCCCAAAACCGCAGTCAAAACTGCCGTTAATACTAAGGCCGGCGCTAAGAACATCAACAGGCGTCGAATTCTAAACATCTCCAATCCCCCCTTGTTATATCCTTCTCTACGATATGGATTTCGGACCGCAGTTTAGAACGGGATGGTCGTGCAGGTGCAGATCCCATTCGCGACACAGGCGGTCCACCCAGGCCCTGGCACCTAAGCCTTGATAGGTTGCGATTAGGGTCAGTTGCCATTCGCGCGTTTGCGTCAACTCCAACGTCCGAGCCACTCGGCAAAGCTCTTGCTGCGTCAGCAACCGTTCTACCAAGGGTCGGGCGGAGCCCAAGCGGTGCGGCTAATCCAACAACAGGTCCAACGCCTTTTGCGGAGAATCGTACAATGCCAAGTACTTAGCTTCCACCAGGGAAACCGCCATCCTCTCAGCGGAGAGCTCCGAATGCGTGTCCATCAGGTCATGGATCTGGCGCAAGAGTGTCTTGGCTTCCTGCCGCTCTTTCCTGGCCAGCGCCAACTCGGCCCGGGCGAGCGCTTCCCAAATTTCGAGAAACGGATCGGACCGGATGCCTGAGATATTCCAACGATGAAGCGCTTCCAAATGGCTCAGGAGCTCGACGTCGAGCGGATCGCGGTGAATTTGATGCTCGACCCACTGCCCGTGGGCTAAAACAGACAGCCACCCGTCATTTTGTTCGCGCGCCAAGCCCAAATAGGCCTCGTCGTGCGCCAACGCCAGTTCAAACTCGCCAAGAGCCGCGTAAATAGATC
>JAKAAL010000112.1:8999-9388 GCA_021802375.1 Bacillota bacterium
TGCCCTGGTCTACCAGTAATTGGCCGCGTAAATCATCCCCAGATTGCTCTCCACCCGAGTCCTTAAGGGACTGGCCATGGGCAAGACCTTCAACGATCCTTCAAGCGCCAAAGCGGCTGCGTTCCACTGATCGGCATGAAACAGCATTCCGCCAAGGTCTACCGTGGCCATGGGGTCCACGGCATGGCCCGCGAGAAATTCCGCAGCCACCTTTTGCGGAATTTTAGGCCCCAGCTCACGCAGGCGTTCCTGACAGGCAGCCATCGCGGCAGTGTCACCGACTCGATACGCTCGCAGCAGCGCCTCGCGAGTACTGCGAAAGAGCGCCTCAAGGTCTCTCGGATCATCGTCCTCGGATAACGGCGGGCTCTGCCCCAGCGCGCGATAGA
>JAKAAL010000113.1 GCA_021802375.1 Bacillota bacterium
TAAGCTCCACCCCTTGGGAAAAGTCGTGACCGTGGCCGTGATTCCGAAGACCGTGACCGATCCCTACGGGCGTGCGTATAATTTTCGTACACTCGGGCAGTATGCGGATAAGGTGGTGCTGATGACCTATGATTATCATGATATTGGGTCGCCAGCGGGTCCTGTTGCCCCAATTGGCTGGGTGACGCAAGCGGTCGATTACGCTCTAACCCGAATGCCTGCACAAAAAATCGTGTTAGGTTTGGCCGCCTATGGGTATAACTGGGGGTCGAACGGGACTACGGTGGAAGTTCATGACCTTCAGGCGGTTCATTTAGCGGCGACTGAAGGAGTGCCGGTCCAGTGGAACAGTACTTATAAAGAATCGACCTTTCATTACACCAGTGGCGGAATTACGCACACCGTGTGGTTTGAAAATGGATATAGTGACGCGGCCAAAATTGCATTGGCTACCGCCAACCACTTGGGGGGCGTCGCCATATGGCGCCTTGGAGATGAGGACCCCCATTTATGGACGGTGTTGCAGCAATTCGGCTATTAACGGCAGTGTAATGACACGCGGGACGTTCGTGCAAAAAGACGGACCACTCGGGATACATCTGAGACCTTCTCTAGTCGGTTATACTACGTCTAGGACAAGGGAGGGCATAGGCCGATGTCGGGAAATGAAGCAGTAGTGCGTCTAAAGATTAAGGAAGGTCGGGTGTTGGAGGGATCCCCATGGATCTATCAGGGGCAGTTCGACGCTCCGCGTGGAGATGTTGCGCCGGGCAGCGTCGTCACCGTGAACGATCGCACGGGGCATTTTGTTGGCCGGGGTTTTTATAACCCTCGCTCCGTGATTCAGGTCCGTCTCTTGAGCCGTCGCCGGGATGAGACGATCGACGAAGCCTGGTTTGTCAAAAAAGTACAAGATGCGATTGCTAGTCGGGTTCCGTGGGTGGGTGCACGGGATGCCTACCGTGTGGTGAATTCGGAAGCCGATGGATTACCCGGTCTTATCGTGGATAAATATGGCCCAATGCTCGTGGTGCAGGTGTTAAGTGTAGGGCTTGGGACCTTCATGCCCGTGATTTTGGAGGCCTTGGTCCAACACTATCAGCCCACGGGCATCTATGAGCGGGGGGACTTGGCGGTCCGCGACCGTGAGGGACTTCCCAGGGTCGATCAATTGGTTTTTGGTCGTTTAGAGTCTCCGGTCCAGATTCATGAGCATGGCGTAACCATGAGCATTGACATTGCTGGTGGCCAGAAGACGGGCCACTTCCTCGACCAGTATGAGAATCGCGGACGTGTCGCGAACTTCGCAGGGGGCGTGAAGGCTTTTGACGCGTTTGCGCATACGGGAGGCTTTGGACTGGTTTTAGCCCGCCATGGGGCAACGGAAGTTACGGCCATCGACATCGATCACCATGCGACAATGCAAGCTCAACAGAATGCGGAACTCAACCAACTCCAGGATCGGATGCAGTTTGTCACGGAGAATGCCTTTGACTGGTTACGGCGGCAAAGCGATCAAGGTCCTCAGTATGACTTGGGAATCTTGGATCCACCGGCTTTCACGAAATCTCGGGATGCGGTCGCAGGAGCTCTAAAGGGCTATAAAGAGATTAATTTACGGGGCATTAAGCTGATTCGCCCGGGGGGACTCTTGGTCACCTCCAGCTGCTCTTACCATGTGTCCGAAGCTGATTTTATCGGTGTGGTGGGACAGGCAGCTAAAGATGCCAGGCGCCAGGTGAAAATTATGGAAATCCGCGGCCAAGCTCCAGATCATCCAATGTTGTCGACGCTTCCGGAATCGCGGTATCTGAAGTGTTTAATCCTTCATGTAGGGTCCTAAATAGTCTGCCGGTTGTTAATGCAATCTTAACAGCGTGTTAAAGGCAGCGTAATCTTATCCGGGCATGATAGAGATGACGAAAAACTGAGCCGTCATCTGGACACCAATAGGGGGAGACATCATGCCGAATGACACGGATACTCTTCACGGAATACTAGACAACGCACAATTGAACCGGACTCACTGGAAAGTCTGGTTTCTTTCTGCGATGGGGGTTTTCCTGGACGGGTTTGACCTCTTTATTATTGGGGTGGCGTTACCGCTGATTGCGCACAACATGGGGATTACCAAAGAGTGGATTGGTCTTGTTGGGGCTGCGGCCCCGTTGGGCGCCATGGTGGGAGCATTTACCCTAGGACGATATACGGACAAGCTGGGTCGAAAGGCCATGTACCTTTTTGACCTAGTATTCTTTGTGGTGTTTGCTGGCCTATCGGCCATCGCATGGAATGTTGGTTCACTCCTAATTTTTCGATTTCTTTTGGGTATTGGTATTGGCGCGGACTACCCGATATCGTCTACCTATGTTTCGGAATTTATGCCTAAAAAGATTCGCGGCCGCATGCTTTCGGGCGCATTTAGCTTTCAGGCACTTGGCGCCTTGTTTGGAGCGGCCGTAGGCTTGGGAATCTTGATGCTGTATCCTTCGCCTGACGCTTGGCGCTACATGCTGGCGATTGGAGTCATTCCCGCCATCATCGTGATGGTGTTACGGACTTCGGTACCGGAAAGCCCGCGTTGGTATTTGGCTCAAGGCCAGGTCGAGAAGGCTGGAGAAATTGCGCGGAAATTGACGGGGAAAGTGGCGGCGATAGCCACCGAGGCCGTCAGTCCTGTACGCTACAAGGTTCTCTTTAGTCGGGAATATATTCGCCGCACGATATTGGCCACCGTACCATGGTTTCTGATGGATATCGGGCTTTACGGGATTGGCGTATTCACCCCGACGATTTTGGCAGTCATGGCGTTTACGGGTCACGGCAGTTTTATTCATAAGGACATCCTCTCTACTCAAGGCGCCGTATTTTTGGATATCTTCTTAGTGGTCGGCTTTGCCTTAAGTATTCTCTTGATTGAACGCTGGGGTCGAATTCGTCTTCAGTGGCTAGGATTCTTGGGAATGACGGTGGCGATGGTGTTGTTGGCGTTGGTAGGAGTACCAAAAGGAGCTAGCGGAGGCACAGTCGCCCTAGTCTTTATTGGATTTGCACTTTTCAACGTAATGGTAAACATGGGTCCCAATGCCACGACGTGGATTCTTCCGACGGAAGTTTTTCCCACCAGCCTTCGCGCTTCGGGACATGGGTTAGCAGCGGCATCGGGGAAATTCGGAGCGGCAATTGGCATCTTCTTACTTCCGGTTATCGAAAAGAATTTAGGGATCGGCTGGACCTTGGCTATGGTCGCGGTGGCGTCGTTCCTTGGTCTGATCATCACGTGGTTATTCGGAGTGGAAACCCGGGGGCAGTCGCTGGAAGATACCGGATCTGCAGTACCGACATCACGCGGCAGTGAGCGGGGGTCGCGAGACACCACGACGCCTTTGGTGAGTAAGTCTTAAGCTTACAACCACAACATGCTGATAGAAGGGGAACTCCTGTGTGAGATGGGGAGTTCCCCTTTTTTTCGGTCGGGCAGCCTCGAATTTTACCGTGTAGGGTACGACCTCTAGCATTTACGAAGTTTCAAGAGATTGGAGATCTTTATACGATAAAATGCCCCGATAAAATGCTTGACCGATGATGACACCAGAAACCTCGAGTTCTTTGAGACCCACGACCGTGGGTCGATGCCGAAGCCCTCCGGCGATCCACACATCAAAGCCATTTTCTTGAAAGTGACGAATGGTACGGTGCTGCGAAGGGAATATGGTTGCCGACTGCCACGGGCCGGCTAGTAAGATACGATGCATACCGCTTTGTCGAGCCAAAGCGATGCTTTCGGCAGTGCGAGGATGGAGTTCGGCATCCATGTTTAAAGCCACCATAATTTGGTGGCCCGGGACAGCCTCCAAAATCTTTATAAATTGCACCGGATCCCGTAAAGAGTGCCCAATCACCAGAGTGTCAGCACCATGCGCCGTAAGGATCCCAGCCGTGCGGGCGTCGCGAATGCCGCCCCCCACTTGTATCTGATGTCGATGCGGCCGGCATCCTAGTAATAAAGCTGGGAGCGTCGGAGTCGTATGCGCAGAAGATGGTGCACTAACTTCTTCGACGTGAATTCGTTGTGCACCTTGTGCCATCCAATGCCAGATCAATGCCAAGGGATTTGACACGCGCATAGGTTCATTCCCAAAGTTGGGGTCGGAATTATGCATGATGCGGCCGTAGGCAACCGGGACTGATGGAACGATTGTAAATGACACGGGGCACCTCCTAGCTCTTTGTATTCATTCTATGTCATATTTCGATACTACGCCACCGATTATGTTAGGTATTTTACAATAAATGAACTGCCATGTTAGATATTTATTTGCATTTGTTATAACTGCCACGGTAACTGCCAGGTTATTAGTCCGTGATACCCAATAGCGCGTTGTGGTATCTTGGGAAGGCGACAGCAAGGAGTGTGAATCGGTGGCAGCGGTGATTGTGGCAGAAAACCTAGTCAAGCGATATGGAGACTTCGAAGCCGTCCATGGCATCGACTTTTCCGTGGCGGAAGGCGCCTGTTTTGGGCTGTTAGGACCCAATGGGGCGGGAAAGTCGACCACGATTCGGATGATTAGCTGCTTGGCTGAAATTTCGGGAGGGCGGCTTACGGTTCTTGGGCACGACGCCCATCCGGGAAATCTTACCATCAAGCGGCAATTGGGCGTGGTGTCTCAAGAGGATTATTTGGATCCATCTTTGACCGTGAGGGAAAATGTTGAATTACATGGAAGATTTTATGGTATGGGCTATCGGGATGCTAAGATTCGAGCCGACGAGCTTTTAGTTTTTTTACAGCTCGAAGAGAAAGGGAGTGCACAAGTCCGTGCCCTTTCCGGCGGCATGCGTCGCCGGGCGGTGATTGCGCGGGCCCTCATGGGACGTCCTCGTCTTCTAATTTTGGACGAACCGACGACGGGTCTCGATCCCCAAGCACGAATTTTGGTTTGGGGAAAGATTCGGGAGCTCAAGCAAGAGGGGGTGACCATTCTTTTGACCACGCACTATATGGATGAGGCACAACGTCTGGCGGATGACTTAGTGGTCATCGACCATGGAACCATCTTAGAGCGCGGAACCCCGCGAGATCTTATTAGCCGTGTGGTGGGAACCGAGTGTTTGGAAATTGCCGAGTGCGATCCGCACACTGGCAAATCTCTCGCCGAACGGGTCCATGCTATGGGTGCCGTTAGTGACTGGCAAGGCGATAGTCTTATGGTGTTTTCGTCAGACATGGATCCCGTTATTGCCCAACTGCAAGAAGAAAAGGTGTTACCCCCGCAATATTACCGGAGGCGGGCCACTTTGGAAGACGTATTTTTGCGAATGACAGGGAGGGATTTACGAGAATGACGGCCAATCAGGGCTGGAGCCACGGCGCGCTTATGGTGTTCCGCCGGAATTTCTTAGCCTGGGTAAAGTACTATAAAAGCTCAATTCTCCTTAATTTCGGAGAACCCTTAACCAATTTGCTGGCGTTGGGATTCGGGCTCGGGGCGTACGTCGCCACGATGGCCGGAGTGCCGTTTGTCGATTTTATTGGGCCTGGTCTATTGGCCGTCACCGCGATGAATGCCGTGACCTTTGATATGACCTTCGAAGCGTATGACCGATTGAACGAAAACGGCATTTACCAGGCCATGATTACAGCACCATTAACGGTGCCGCAAATCGTTGCGGGGGAGTACCTATGGGAGGCTTTTCGCAGCCTGCTCTATGGTTCGGTATTTCTTCTGGTATTAGTCCTCTTAGGGTTAGTGCATTCCTGGTGGGCTTTAGTGGTTCCCCTGCCACTCCTGGTGACGGGTATTATGTTTTCGGGACCAGCACTCCTGGTTGCGGCACGCGCCCGTAACCACGAGCAACTGTTTTATTATTTCACGCTCGTGATTACCCCGATGTTTATGTTTTCCGGCGTGTTTTTTCCAATTGCTCGGTTACCTTTGCTGATACGGGACATCATTATTCTAACTCCCTTATTCCACGTGGTGAACGTGGTCCGGGCGTTAGTCTTAGGCCATTTATATCGGGGGCTGTTATGGGATGTGGTGTGGATGCTTGCATATGTGGCATTATTTAGCTGGCTACCCATACGGACTTTGAAACGTAGATTGACGGGTTGAATCCAGATGGGAGGAGAGTTACGATGCGAGAAATTTATCCAGTTAAACCGTATCCGTATACCTTTGGAAAGTATCACGAACCGATTGCCCAGGTAAAGCCCGGGGAAGTGGTGGTGCTTTACACTGAGGATTGTTTTGAGGGACGGGTGACGGCGGAAACGGATTTACCGAGCCAAGTCGCCGGCCATTACTTAAATCCCCAAACGGGGCCTCTCTATATCGAGGGAGCCGAGGCGGGGGATATGCTCATGGTGCACATCCATGACATAGAGTTGACGCGAGATTGGGCCGTGAGTGCCCAGATCCCGTATTTTGGGGGACTGACCGCGACCACGTTAACCGCGACGTTACAAGAACCCCTCCCCGAAAAGGTGTGGATTTACCGTAAGCAATCCGATGGGCGCTTTGCCTATTCCGACCGATTTTCTATAACGCCGCATCCGTTCATGGGAACCATGGGAACCGCACCTGACTTAGAAGCCCTCTCGGCGCTGACCCCATTCACCCATGGCGGCAATATGGATGTTCCCGACGTTAAAGCGCGCAATATTGTGTGCCTTCCGGTCAACGTGGACGGTGCGTATTTTTCCACCGGGGATTGTCACGTGGCGCAAGGCGAGGGCGAAGCCTGTGGGGTGGCGTTGGAAATTTCCGGGAAGATCACCTTATCGTTTGAGGTGGTAAAAAATCATCCAATTGCATGGCCTCGAATTATTTCTCCATCAGAGATCATGACCGTCGGAAGTGCTCGCCCCATGGAAGACGCGGCGCGCATCGCCTATAGTGAACTCGTGAAGTGGCTTATCAACGAATATCATTTTGACAAATGGGACGCCTATCAGCTGGCCAGCCAAGCGGGAAAGCTTTACGTGGGGAACATGGTCGACACCTATTACAGCTTGGTAGCCAAACTCAGTCGCAGTTTTCTGGGATAAAGGGCGAGAGCCGTGGCATACCCACGGCTCTCGGCGCTTAGCTAACCCGCATCGTGTTCCGGGTCCGTATCGGAGGTGATGAGCCCGGCGTTTCGGATCCGATCGGGATGCTTTTGGAAAATTGCCCATAGGAGGATCAGACCGACGATAAGCCAGCCAATGAGGAGATAAGGGGGGATATTGTCCGGAAATGGGGGAACCGGGAACAGCGTGAAATAAATCGGGAGAAGATATAAAAGGGTCGCCATGGTGGGAAATAGCCCGTGTACCAGCCAGCGAAACTGTCCAATTTTTCGATAGTAGCGGGTCAACGAGATGTTGGCCATGATATGCACAATTAGGGTGGACAAGGTCATCAA
This sequence comes from Bacillota bacterium, assembly GCA_021802375.1. The sequence continues at coordinate 7,414 of JAKAAL010000113.1, forward strand.
CTCCCCAAGAAATACAAATCCCGCAAAACTTCCCAACCAAAATCCCACCACGGTGACGATGATGAGGCTAAGGATGGACTGGAGTTGAATGGCTTGATGCGGGGACCGGTAGATGGCATGGGTTTGGGCCATGCGCCGTGGTACCACAATCTGATCCCGACCTAAGGCATAAAGAACCCGTACTTGGGCGTTATGGATTGCGGTGATACAGGCCAGGGTGCCGTTAACCACTAACACCGCGATTAGCCAGAACCAAAAGGAGCCGAGGGTGTTCTGCGCCATGGTCATTAACGGGAGGGGTAACGAAGCGTAGCTGCCCATCTTGTGAACGCCCCACCCTACGGTCGACGCATAGCCAATAAACACATAATAGAGACCGACGACGAGGACCGCGATAAACACCGCGCGTGCTATCGTGGTTTTTGCGTTCTTGGCCTCTTCTCCGAGAGGGGCCGCGGCGCCGTAACCCGCAAACGAAAAGAGCCCAAAAACCATGGCCAGCCCGATACCGGACCATCCCGTGGGCGAGGTCCCCGGGGAAAATGGGGCGAGTGAATTGTGAGGGCCCGCTTTGGCCACCAGCACCCCTCCTAAAATGACGAAAACGACAAATTCGATGAGACCCATCACCATGGAGTACTGGAGTGATGGGCGGATGCCTTTAACAGAGATGTACCATACAAAGAGAGTAGCCACCATAGAAAACGGCCACCAACTCCAACTCGGGAGGTGAATAGCCAACCCCATGTTGAGCACAGATCGCATTAAAAATCCAAAAAAGAGGATCATAGCCGGGGCGTTAATGCCTTGGTATAACAGATAAATCCATCCCGTAAAGACTCCCGTGCGAGCACCCGAACCTTGTGCCACGAAAGTATAGTAGCCCCCGGCACTCGAAATTTTCTTAGAGAATTGAATCAGGGTATTTGCCCCAAATAGCGAGGCGATCAATGCTAAGAGAATGCCCAGTGGCATGGCGCCGGCCGCGAAGCTAGCGGCCGCCGTGAGGCCCGACACCGCTGACAGTCCTGGTCCCATTTGGGAGACGGATTGAAATAGCACTTGCCAAAATCCAATGTGATTTTTTGCAAGACGTCCGTATGATTCTGACATGTTTTTTCTCATCCTTTCAGAACGATAGAATCCCCGGGTTGGTAAAAAAGCATCCTTAGATTCGGGGATTTCTTGGTGGAAAAGGCTGGGCCCTATTTATCGGTCTCGGGTGCCAGTAAACGATAGCCGACTCCGGGCTCTGTGATGATGAGTCGCGGCCGCGTGGGGTCATCTTCTATCTTTTTGCGGAGATGTCCGACGTAAATACGCAAATAGTGGCTTTCCGACTCATAGCTTTCTTCGCCCCAGACTTGACGTAGCAATTGGCGGTGCGTCATGACCCGTCCGGCACTGAGGGCCAAGACCCGCAAAAGGTCATATTCGATCGGGGTGAGTTTGACGGTTTCTCCATGGCGTTCAACAATCCGATGGATGAGATCAATCTTAAGATTACCCACCTCGAGTGTGGGATCGTCGGAAGATTGGGCAACATGACGTAAGGCGACGCGGACACGTGCCATCAGTTCACTCATGCCAAAAGGCTTGGTGATGTAGTCGTCGGCACCGTGGTCTAAGGCAAATACTTTGTCGGTTTCGTCATCGTGGACGGTCAAAATGACCACGGGGATGTTTGACCATCCTCGAATTTGGCTTAACAGGGAGGTCCCCTTCATGTCTGGCAGACTCAAGTCCAAGATGATCAGATCAGGCCGAATTTGTTCGGCCATTACAAGACCCTCCTGTCCCGTCGATGCTTCGCTCGTCTTATACCCATGGGCTTGTAGGGTGACGGTCAGAAGTTTTCGAATTTGGGCCTCGTCGTCTACAATGAGGATTTTAGATCCCGTCATGGCTCTTGCTCCCTCACCACATTCTCCATTGCGA
>JAKAAL010000114.1 GCA_021802375.1 Bacillota bacterium
GATGGACGATTGAGGTGTTTTTCAAAGAAATGAAGCAACATTTGCGACTCGGCCAGTGCCAATCCCGGGATTTTGATGCGCAAATTGCTCATGTGACGATCTGCTGTATCCTCTACACCTTCCTCGCGTATTTTCGGAGAGTCCATGCCTACGCATCCTTAGGCGCGCTGTGTGAAGGCATTGTGGCCGAATTGGTCGAGAAAAACTTAGCGCAACGACTGTGGGAATTGTTCGAGGAACTGCTGCAGGGGGTCATCCTCTCGATCGCGGAATCAGGCTCGGTAGACCTGGCACAATTCCAACGGTCACCGGAATATGCTGCGCTCAAAGCCCTGTTTGCGGAGTCGTTCTTGGGCGATCAGTTACAAGCCTTCAATAAGTCCGCCTAAGTGACCAAAATGGAATGAGGAAAAAGTGGCGATTTTCAAGGCTTGGCGGAATGATCGACGTCTAAAAATGGTGTGTTATGAGGGTGCGAAACTCAAGTAATAAGGTTGATCGAATACTGGTGTTCATCGAGCACCTTTTTGACCGCCATCACATGGTCCCCTATGTTAGTCACCCGTTTTTGGTTGATTTGGGTCGCACCTTAATTACCCAAAAAACCTAGTGTTCATGCGGGGTTAGCGGCTTTTTATCCCATTGGATTTGCTTGGATTTCGGGGGTGCGAAACTCAAGGTCTTACTTATCGGGCGTTTCTATGACAGAGGAAAACCTGCAAGGAGATACGTTGATGCCTAGACGTTGGGATGAACCATTCTGGATTGGTGATCGGTTTTTTAGTTCGGAGGATATCGACCGATTCAAATCCATAGTGAAATATTTTCGACGATCGACTCGTACCGAACTGGCTGCGACATTATGTGATACTTTACCGTGGCGTTCGCCGAACGGCGCGTTGCGAATCGATTCATGCATGAATCTATTGGATGCCATGGAGGCATCCGGGTTTGTCGAATTGCCACCCAAACGCCAATTAGTGCCCGGGCGTAGTGCCGCCAAAGCCGAAAAACAGGGAGAACCACTCGCCCCCCTTGAGATCGCAGTTCCGCTGGCTGATATACAACCGATTTCAGTTGTCCCGGTGGTGTCTGAAGAGGAACGTCTCACTTGGAATGCCACGATGGCTCGCTTTCATCCGCTGGGTTATCGACGCGCTTTTGGTGCCAGACAGCACTATTGGATTGTGTCGGAGGCAGGTCCGACACCACGACGGCTCGGCGGCCTCCTCTTTGGGTCCTCGGCCAAAGCCTTGGAAGCGCGAGAACGTTGGATTGGTTGGGATAACGCAACCCGGGGTCGGTTTCGTGCCCGGATCATCAACAATAGCCGGTATCTGATTTTGCCCGGAGTGCACGTACCTCACCTGGCCAGTCATGTGTTAGGTCTGACCGCGCGAAGAATTCGTGCGGATTGGTACGCACATTATGGGTTTTCACCAGTGCTGTTAGAAACCTTCGTGGAATCTCCCTATCGCGGCACCTGTTATGCGGCGTCCAATTGGGTCTGCATTGGAGAGACCGTGGGCCGTAGTCGCCAAGATCGCTATAATACGATGCGCGTACCAAAAAAATCGATTTGGATGTATCCCCTGGTTCGTCACTGGCGAGAGGCCTTGGTGGAACCGTGGCCCGAGCAGCAGCACCTCGCCAAGGAAGTATTCGTCCAAGATGAATTCTGGTGATTCCCTGTGCAACACAATCACAAACGGCCATAATGTGTAGCTGCAGGTTATGGAGAGTTCGGGGCGTAATACGTTAAGCCATGACTGTTTCTTCCCTGACAACTTACCATAACCCTGCGGAAAATCGGGAGGAGGCAGGAGGTACCAAGGTTTGAATCCCGTCTTTTGGCCGTTTACGATAGAGACGAGACGATCGGAGATAAATGGACGAAGTTGACTCGAGATGGGTCAGGTTTTGGTCCGATTCCCACTGTCTAACTACGCTGCATTATGGGGAGTGGTCGTAGACGATTTCTCCATCGGAACTGGGCTCCCGTCGTTAACTCCCCACAACCTACAGCTGCACATTAGTGATATAACGTAGAGCTATTACCTGATCAGGCGGCATCCTATGAGGACAATCCGGGGTTGCAGTGGGGCCACGTGGTGCGGCAGAGCAATCTCGAGGTCATTGAGCGCACGATCACCACCACCGGCCAGATCCTTCTGATCCCCGCGATTGACATTGCGACCTACTGGACCTCCTTGCCGAATGGTCCGGCCACCATCCTACCCTGATACCCGGATCATGGCACCATGGAGCAATATCATAGCGAAGTGAAGACCGATAACTCGCGCTCTCACCTATAATCTCTTGCGCGTGATTGGACAGGCCGTGCTCGGTCGGACCGACGTCCCCTTGCGGAAAGCGGCGCATCGTCGGCGGCCTGCGGACGATCATCCAAAACCTCATTCTCTGTGCCGCCAAACCTATCATGCACGCACGCCGTCACCGGATTCGTTATGGGCGGGGCAATCGCTGGGGCCGGTGGCCGCCCAATTGTATGCGCAGTTTGCCACGGGCTAGCTTAAGCCCATCGCCGAAATTCGATAACTGGGGTTTGAGGTCATCGCCGCCGTACGGCGACGTAGAGATCCTTATGTCGTAGCGGACCTCAGATCATGGCTTGGCTACCATGTGGCGCTATCCCGCCGCCAACCCACCTCGCACCCAAGGCGCCTCGTAGCATTTTAAGCCGACAACGGGTCTAAATTAGCGTGCGGAGCACTTCTTGTCACGCATTCAGGTAAAACGGTTGGAATGGATTCCAACAAAAATGATTGACATCACGGTATAGTGTGTTTATTCTAAAAGCAATCGTTTACGTGTAAACGATTTTCTCGACAGGAGGAATTTTTGTGGCGACTATTCGTGACGTAGCCAAGCGTGCCGGAGTATCTACCGCGACCGTGTCTCATGTCATCAATGGCACGCGTCCGGTTGCCGAACGAACGCGTGCTCACGTCTTACAAGTCATGAAGGAACTGAACTTTGTTCCCTCCGCTTTTGGACGAGGGTTGCGCACCAACAGTTTGAAGACCATCGGGTTTATCGCTGCGGATCTTACCAATCCTTTTTTTGCCCAAGTATTTCGCGGTGTGGAAAAAAAAGCGCGAGAAGCTCACTATACCGTGATTGTTAGTCACTCTGACGAAAACGCTGAACATGAAGAGGAAGCCATTCAAAATCTCGTGGCCAAGGGCGTGGATGGCATTTTATTAGCGCCGGTTCGCACAGACCCGCAGGGTGCTGCTTTCTATACACGCATCCCGGTTCCGCTTATGACCTACGACCGCCATCTCAATACCGGCGATATTCCGTCCGTTGTGACAAATAGTCAGGATGCAGTCCGCGAGGCCATCAGTTTCTTTCGGGAGCGAGGTCATGAGCATTTCGCTTTGATTGCAGGTAAACAAGGGCTGTCGACTACTGTAGAGAGACTTCAGGGATTCGAACAGGCCACTGAGTCGTGTGCACACTGGGTATTTGACGGTGACTCCCGATACGATGGAGGCGTTCAGGCAGCCCACTGGCTCAGCGAATTGAGGACACGGCCTTCAGTGCTAATGGTAGGCAATAATCTGATGGCGATGGGTTTGGTCGTCACACTACAGACGCAATACCCAGACCTTCTGGCTTCCACGGTGCTCATTGCGCTGGATGACGAACCGTGGACGACTTTTGTGCGCCCTCCGCTATCTGTTATTGTGCAGCCCACGCATGCAATAGGTGTGACTGCCGCAGATTTACTTCTGCAACGCATACACCATCATGAAGTGCCACTCCTGACCACGTTGCCGTGTGACTTTGTCGCTCGTGTCGACCCAGTCTCTTATCGTCACCAACTTTCCGCTCAGTCCAAAATTCAATATGGATTACATGAGGAGGGATTAGATCATTGACTCATCGTATGCATTGGCTCGTTCCGATGGCCCTGACCTCGGTTGGCTCTCTGATGTTGGCAGGGTGCGGAGGGGCAACTAACGCGGCATCCACATCCGCCGCCAAAACGGTGTCATTAACTTTTGAAGAGGGCATTCAGTCCCCCGCCACTCAAACCTATCTGCAACACCAGATCAACGCTTTCGAGAAGTCTCATCCGACAATCCACATCTCCATGCAAAATTACGGTGCCGCCGATTCAGAAATTCCTAAGCTCGAAAGCGCCGTCGCCGCACACGATCCGCCAAACTTGTTATGGATTGCGCCCGCCTATACTGGCCAATTCGCCTCTTCAGGCGCCATCGTGCAAGCGCAGAAATACTTCAAGAACACTGATTTTCAAGCGTCTAGCATCTTTACCGGCTTATTAAATACCGGTGTCTACCAGGGTAAGGTTTGGACGATGCCCTTTGACGCGAACGATCTCGGCGTATACTACAACAAGACGTTATTCGCCAAAGCAGGCATTACTAGCCCACCCACCACTTGGAGTCAATTTCTGACCGATGCCAAGAAACTGACCACAAACGGAACCTATGGATTTGAAATGCCGATTGGCAACCAGGAGTGGACCGTTTGGATCTGGGAAACACTGCTCTGGCAAGCCGGCGGCCATCTGTTGAACCCATCGCGAACCAAAGTCACCTTCGACAGTCCTGCGGGCATTGATGCGCTGAATTATTGGGTCACGCTCATGAAAGACCATGTGGCCACGTTTGGCCCCTTAAATGACGCTTATCAACTCGGGGATTTTCTATCCGGAAAAGTGGCGATGGCCATTAACGGGCCGTGGAACTACGCGGCATTGCAGCAACAACACAGCGTCAGTTACGGGGCGTTCCCTTTGCCCAAGGACAAGATAGCAGCCACTAATATTGGAGGAGAGAGTCTCTTTATTTTTAACACCACCCCAGCGCAGAACAAAGCGGCATTTCTCTTTGCCAAGTATGTCACGACCCCCGCATTTCAAATTGGCTATGATACCGGTAGCGGCTATTTGCCCGTATCCGTCACTGCGCAGGATTCCCCACAATATCAGCAATACCTGAAGAACAACCCCTTTATCGACGTGTTCGCCAAAGAGATGTCCGTGGGCAAAGCGCGGCCCCCTATCCCAGCCTATTCCCAAATCTCAGCGGACATCGGCAACGCTATTGAAAATGCCCTCTATAACAAAATGTCCGCTAAGGCCGCATTGCAGCAGGCCGCCGCACAAGCCCAACAGGCGTTGGATTCTAATTCATGAACTGGTTGACGGACGTGACACGTTTGGGTAAGGGGGCTTGGAAATCGTGGTAGGCCGACGACGGTTGTGGGGGTGGGCGGCTCTGTTTCTGGCACCCGCCGTGATTCTTACCGCGGTATTTTTTTACTATCCCATGGGGTATATCCTTTGGCTCAGTGTTCATCATTGGAACGGTTTGTCTCCAATCAAGTCTTTTACGGGATTCGCCGAATTCCACCATTTGGTCGACGAATCGATCTTTGGCTTAGTCATCCGCAACACAGTACTTTTTGTGATCGGAACCGTGATACCGAGCATTGCCATCGGGTTGGGGTTGGCCTTATTGGCCAACCGCCCCTTGCCCTTGCGCAATCTGCTCCGCGGTATTAGTTTCGCCCCTTATCTGGTATCTTTTGTGTCGGCCGGCCTGGCTTGGGTGTGGATGGGCAGTTCAGGCGGACTGTTCGACCATCTGCTGGGGGTCTTTGGAGTGCACCCGGGCAACCTGGTTGACAATCCGTCTACCGCATTGATATATGTTATCGCCATGTATACCTGGAAAATGGCGGGCTACAACATGGTCCTGTATCTCGCGGGACTGCAGACCATTCCCCACGAGATCTATGAGGCGGGTGCTATCGATGGACTTAAGGACGGGTGGACCCAATTTCGCACCATTACTTGGCCTATGCTCAGAAACAGTACTTTTTTTGTGGTGATAATCAATTTGGTTTTCAGCTTTCGAGCTTTCTCGGCTATTTACGTGATGACCAATGGCGGCCCCGTCAATTCGACGACGACGCTCGTGTACTATATCTGGAATCTTGCTTTTGTGCAGAATTCGTGGGGTCAGGCGGCGGCCGCTTCTACCCTATTACTTATCGTCGTGTTGGTCTTGACGGTCGGCATGGTCCGTTATTTCACCAAAGAAGTATTCCGCATCTCATAAACTATGCAGTAATTGGAACGATGGCAGGAGGTTCAACGCGATGGTTGAAGTCACCCCGGTCTCCAAACCGGGTCCCGTTTTCTCACGGACACGCCGCGTAAAATTCTGGCGATATGTCCCCTTGATGGTGCTAGCCATTTTAGGCTTTGGCTTTCCCTTTTACTGGATTATCATGGGGTCCCTTAGCTCTAACACGGCGATTTCCACCGGCTCGATCCCGCTCTTTCCGATTTCTCCCCACTGGGCTAACTACCGGAACGCCTGGCTCTATACGAATTTTGCCAGGCAAGTGCTGAACACGCTAGTAATGTCGGTGGCGGTGACCGTCGCCCAGGTCATCACCTCGTCCATGGCAGGATTCGCATTGGCCCGAATCCGGTTTCCGGGACGCCAAGCCTTGTTTGTCGGCTTCGTTGCAACGCTCATCATCCCATTTCAGGTGATTGCGTTGCCGATTTTTGTGCTGATGGCCAACCTTCATTGGATTAATACCTTTGGCGCACTGATAGTGCCGACCGCAGTCAATGCGTTTGGTATCTTTTTATATCGCCAATTCTTCCTCACCATCCCGGAGGCCTTGGAAGAAGCGTCAATGTTGGACGGCGCGAATCCATGGCAGGTACTGTGGCGAGTATACTGGCCTCTGGCGAGGCCTGCCACGGTGACCTTGAGTTTGCTCACATTCATTGCGGAGTGGAACTCTTTCTACCTACCGTTCCTCTTCACCGAGACCAAGACGATGTATACCGTTCAACTGGGCCTGGTGGCTTTTCAGGGAGAGTTTGCCACCGTGTATAACCTGCTCATGGCGGCCACCGTCTTTATCAGCATTCCGGTGTTCATTCTGTACTTGCTGGGTCAGCGGGCCATCGTTGAAGGCATTGCGACGACCGGAACCAAAGGTTAACCACATTCCTTGGGTGGTGGGCATAACGGAATCGGATCATCGACGCCATAGGAACACGGGGTATCGGCATAGCCTTCTTCGGCTCCCATTCTCCACCCCATCAGCAGATATCCCCGGACCTCGTCATAAACAGGGCGGCAAGCATACCACAGCGCTGGAGTGCACTCGGCTGCCTCGGCTACGGGGAGATAGGGGCCCAAGATGTTGGGGGACTGAAAACAGAGAGTGGTCGTTCGGGGTTCGGAAAAAGGGTTCGATGGGTGGTACCAGTCCGATTTGACGGAGCAGTAGAGATACCACCGACCTTGGCGTTGAATCACGGTGGGCACCTCTAGATCGCGAAACCAGCCAGGGCTGAGAACCGGCGGCAAGAGCGACCAGTGCCGCAGATCTTCAGACACTGCAGCAGCCACGGCACCGGAATATCCCGGCACCTGCCGTCTGTCATGTGCGGCAATGAACAGATAGTATAAACCCGTGGCCGCATCCCGCACAGCGTAAGGATCGCGCCATGTGAACGTTTCAGACGATTCCTCTGGTGCAGTGACATACCATTGGGAGTCCGGGGGCAAAATCGGCTCAGATGGCGATCTCTGCCATGATGATAGGTCGTCTGACTCCGCCACACCAATGTTTTGAGTGCGACTACGTCTATCGCGTCCAGTGTAGAACATTAGCCAGTGGGTATCGGAGCGAATAACGCTCCCGGTCCACAGAGACAGATCGTCCCATGCGGGGAATAAGGGGGGGCGCAGCGCATCCACTTGGGGAACCCAGTGTTCCCAGTCGGTGGAAATCGCGTGGCCAATCACGGCCTGATCGTGGCGAGACTGGGGAAGTCCCGTGCGTGGCGCCTTGAGATAGAAAAGATGATGGGTGCGGCCGACACTAGTTGCCCAAAAATCCCAGATTCGATACTGTTGACTATATAGCACCGTCCCGATTCCTCCTCGCATCCTACGGATCTATGATACCGTGACAGCCACCGGGACGAAATACATCTTATCGGAAGAAGAGAGGTTTTCGCATGCAACCCACAATCGCCGTCATTGGCAGCATCGTCATCGACTTTCCGCTCATTTTGCCTCGGCCTGCCATTTCCGGAGAGACGTTGAAGGTAGAGACTCCGGGCATGAATTTAGGAGGAAAAGCGGTCAATCAAGGATTGCAGGCCTTGTTATGCGGGGTCTCCCCACTTTTGGTGGGCAAGGTAGGACACGATGTGTTCGGGGAGTGGGCCCGCTCAGAACTCGCGCGCTACCATTTGAGAACTGACGCCGTCAGGATGGCGGCTGCGTCGACTTCATGGGCGGTTCCGATTATTGAGTCTTCCACCCAATATATCCTGCACGTGGCTGGAGCCAATGCAGCAATGACGCCAGAGGATATCACGGATAGCCACCCTTTATGGGAAGGGGCCCGATGGCTCTTAGTGCAAGGCGAAATTCCTTCGGAAGCTTCATTGAGGGCTGCCCAGTTGATGCATCGCCAGCACGGTCAGGTGATCTGCGATCCCGCTCCGGCCGACAGTATGACCCCGGAATTACTACGTGCTGCGGATATTCTGACCCCAAACACCCAGGAACTGCGGGTTTTGACGCATCAACAGAGTAACGACCTCGAAGAGCAAGTGCGTATTCTATGGACTGAGTATCCCGGGCTTTCCACCTTGGCAGTGACGATGGGCGCTGAGGGCGTATGGTTCCAGGAACGTGGAAACCATGGTCAACATATCGCTCCACCACGGGTGCAGGCGGCAGATCCCACTGCGGCGGGCGATGCGTTTAATGGAGCCTTCGTCGCCGCGCTCTCGACAGGATTCAGTCCACGGAAAGCCTGTGAAATTGGATGTTGTGCGGGAGCTTTGGCGGCCACAACCGTTGGTTCGGCAAAGAGTTTGGCCTCCCAGGAGGATATTATGGCGCTATGGGAAAAAACTTATCATGCCCCAGCCAGGCGCGATGAAAAGAGAGTGTTCTAATCTACCTAGATTTTGCTTTTCTATCAAGTCCCAGCAATTTGGCCGAACCCTTCCGGGCTTTTCTCAAGTTCCCTGTCCGCACATCAGACACAATAAAGAATGGGCGCGGCGACAGGAATACTACTTCGAAGAAAACCTTCAACGTCCCCACCGTGGCGTGATATCTTCTTGGCTCGGAGGTTTCGGCACTAGAGTCCCTACACGAGCTGTTCAGCTTCGGTAATGGTAAAAACTGGGGATCGCTCAGCGCGATAACCATCACATTCTAATTACCATGCAACAATGTCAATGATCACATTACTATTGTTAATTAATTACTTTCTTTTT
>JAKAAL010000115.1 GCA_021802375.1 Bacillota bacterium
GGTCAATCACAATTCTCTCCAGACCTTCTCGATCTTAGTCAACCGTTCAGAACCGTCGCCCGTTACCACCAGGGTGTCCTCAAGACGTACGCCAAACTTTCCAGGAAGATAAATCCCCGGCTCTACCGTAAGCACCATACCCGGCTCGAGCCTCACATCGGATGAATGAAGCGCCACCAGCGGCGCTTCATGGACTTCCAAGCCCACCCCATGCCCCGTGGAATGTCCAAAATAGGAGCCGTATCCCGCCCCGTCAATGGTTTCCCGCGCGATCCGATCGACCTCGGATACGGGAAAACCGCCGGCCACCTGCTCCATAGCCCTAGACTGGGCCAAGCATACCACATCAAAGATATCCCTAGCCTGCCCATGGACCTCGCCAACGCCCACGGTGACCGTCTCATCCGAATGATATCCCGCGACGGTTGCCCCAAAGTCGATGGTCAGCAGATCACCCTCCATTATCCGGCGCCGGCTCGGACGCGCATGCGGCAAGGCAGAGCGCGGGCCCGAGGCTACAATCGTGTCAAACGAAAGGCCCTCGGAGCCGAGCTTCCTCATCTGCCACTCTAGCTCTACAGCTATCTCGTGTTCTTCGCATCCCGGACGCATCCTGGCCAACGCACGCTCCAAAGCAGTGCTGGCGATTTGGGCTGCTTGGCCAAGATGTCGGATCTCTTCGGCCGTTTTGAGCATTCTTAACCGTTCCACCCGTTCGCTCAAACCCACCCACTTCACCTGTGGAGTGCTCTGGAGCAGCCCCTGCCAGGTAGCCACAGATATTTTGTCGACCTCAAAACCCACCGTGCGGTACCCCCGTTCGCGGACCACCGCCGCCACCTGAGGCCATAAGGGTTGCCTTTGCTGAATGAGCTCAAGTTCGGGCGCTTCCATTCCGGCTTGTTCCCAATACCGCGAATCGGTAATGAGTTCACCTACACCGTCATGAATCAACAGTGCGCCCGAAGAACCGGAAAATCCACTTAAGTAGCGCCGATTCTCAGGCGAACTAATGATCATGGCCTCGACTTCAGCACAGGCCTGCGAAAGGTTCTTTAAGCGCTCGGCGATCACGACGAAACGCCCTGGTGTCTGGCCAAAGCTTCGATGGCAAGATGATATCCGAGCGGGCCCAGCCCGGCGATCTGGCCCCATACCACGGGGGAAATCAAGGAGGTGGCGCGAAAAGCTTCGCGGGCATGCACATTGCTCAGGTGAACTTCCACCACGGGCAGACCCGCGGCCTTAAGACAATCCCTAAGGGCATAACTTTGATGCGCCAATGCCCCAGGGTTGAGCACCAGACCGCTTACGGCGCGATCCAAAAGCTGCTCAATGTAGTCGATTAATGCGCCCTCATGGTTGGACTGAAAGGATTCCAACTGGATTTCGGGAAACGATGTGACCAACTCCTGCCAAATGTCTTCCCAGCTTTGATGACCATAAATGCCAGGCTCTCGACGTCCCAACCGACCCAAATTCGGGCCATTGACTACGGCAATCGTCGTCTTCATGCCTAAATGCCCGGCAGCGGAAAGGCCTCTGCCAAGGCCTGAACGCGCGCCAAGTACGGATCCGGGTCCTGGTCTTGCGGCGCCTGAAGGACCGCGGCAATCACGTCCGCAAGTTCCGCCATGTCATTCTGGCCCAGCCCGCGAGTCGTAATTTGGGGCGTGCCGATGCGGATCCCCGAGGCCACGGTAGGCTTTTCGGTCTCAAACGGAATGGTGTTCTTGTTAACCGTGAGGCCGACTCGGGCTAGCCTTGCTTGCGCCACTTTGCCGGTTAGCCCACTGTGTTTCACATCAATCAGAAGTAAATGGTTGTCGGTGCCCCCCGAGACCAGCCTGAGACCCCGTTCCATGAGTCCCTGGGCGAGCGCGCGGGCGTTTTCTACCACGTGCGCCTGATAGATGCGAAATTCCTCCGTCAAGGCCTCCCCAAAGGCGACCGCTTTGCCGGCAATGGTGTTCATCAGGGGACCTCCCTGCAATCCAGGAAACACCGACTTGTCCAGTTTTGGACCCCACTCGGGCGTGCTTAAGATGAGTCCTCCCCGGGGCCCGCGCAGGGTCTTGTGGGTGGTCGAGGTGACAAAGTCGGCAAATCCCACCGGACTCCCATGCAAGCCAGCAGCCACTAAGCCGGCGATATGCGCCATATCCACCATGACCAATGCCCCGACTTCCTGGGCAATCTGGTAAAACGCTTCGAAATCGATTTCTCGAGGGTAGGCGGATGCCCCGACCACAATCATCTGAGGTTGAAAGTCCTTAGCCAGGCTGCGGATACTGTCCATATCCATGCGCTCTGTCTGCCGGTCCACGCCATAGTGCCGAACCTGATAAAATTTTCCGGATAGATTGGCAGGACTCCCGTGGGTCAGGTGGCCCCCATGGCTGAGATCCATGCCCAAAATTCTATCGCCATGCTTTAAGGCGGCAAAATAGACGGCGGTATTGGCCGATGCCCCAGAATGGGGTTGGACGTTTACATATTCGGCATGAAAGATCTCACGAAGGCGGTCCTGAGCCAAGGTCTCAACCACGTCCATGTACTCACACCCACCGTAATAACGCTTGCCGGGATATCCTTCGGCGTATTTGTCGGTCATGACCGAACCTACCGCCTGTCTCACCGCCAGCGAGGTCCAATTTTCTGATGCAATCAACTCTAAGTGACTCTGCTGACGCTTCTCTTCTTGCAAGATGGCCTGGTAAACGGCCGCATCCTTCGCCTTCAACTCGCTCAATTGGTCAGCCATCACGCTATCTTCTCCTTGTCGTGCAGGTTGCCATAGACCCAAACGCCTCTCCTTGCTCGGTTACTCAGGCTCATTCGAAGGTCGATAGACCAATTCCGGCCGGCGGGCGGCCAGGGTTTCGTCCAGGCGACTTACCACCGTGGTCTGAGGGGCGGAGGCCAGTAATTCGGGATGATGGTCGACCTCTTTATCAATCTGGATCATCGCATCGGAAAACCGTTCCAACGTTTCTTTCGATTCCGTCTCGGTGGGTTCGACCATCATCGCCTCGTCGACCACCAAGGGGAAATAGACCGTGGGCGGATAAAACCCATAGTCAATGAGGCGCTTAGCCACATCAAAGCTCCGGCTGCCCCGCTCCTTTTGCTTGGTTAAACTTAGCACGAATTCGTGCTTGACGGATTCAGGATACGGCATGTCATAGTGCTGCCGCAAGAGGGAGGCTAGATAATTGGCGTTTAATACGGCGGTCTCGGCCACTTCGGTGAGCCCGTCCGCTCCCTGCGTCAATAGGTAAGCGTACGCTCGAAGCAGCACCCCCACGTTGCCGTAATAGGACCGAACCTTGCCAATCGATCGGGGCCCGCGATCGGCCCAGATCAGGCTGCCGTCCGCCTGCGACTTGATCCAGGGCGTGGGCAGATACGGTTCCAGCCAGGACTTCACCCCAACGGGTCCAGAACCTGGACCCCCACCACCGTGGGGCGTGGAAAAGGTTTTGTGCAGGTTGAGATGCACCACGTCAAACCCCATGTCACCGGGGCGCACCTTGCCTAAAATTGCGTTGGCATTGGCCCCGTCATAGTACAAAAGCCCTCCCGCCTGATGGACGATTTCAGCAATCTCTAAGATATCACTCTCGAAAATTCCGAGGGTATTGGGGTTGGTTAACATGAGTCCGGCTACGTTTTCGTCCACCAAGGCTCTTAAGGCATCGACGTCGACCTGCCCGCGCTGATTGGAGGGCACCACTTTGACGGTGCAACCCGCCATGGACGCAGTCGCTGGATTGGTACCATGGGCAGAATCCGGGACTAATATGACCGTGCGCTGATCTTGGCCACGATTCTTTAAGTATGCCAGAATGACCAAAATTCCCGTGAACTCTCCTTGAGCTCCCGCCGCCGGTTGTAGACTCATCGCATCCATTCCGGTGATTTCCAGAAGCCATCGCTCTAAGTCTTTCAGTGCCTCAAGCACGCCTTGCACGGTGTGATCGGGTTGCAAGGGGTGCAACTGCTCGAATCCCGAAAGCCCGGCCGCCCAATCATTGACCTTGGGATTGTACTTCATGGTGCAAGATCCCAAAGGATAAAACCCGGTGTCCACACCATAGTTCAGATGGGAGAGTTCGGTATAGTGCCGTACCACATCCAGTTCCGAAACCTCAGGCAACAGGGGCGCATCGTCGCGGAGCAATTCCGGGGGCAGCGTCTCAGACAAATCCACTTCATCGACATCGCAAGGGGGCAAGCTCACCCCCACCCTGCCGGTTCGCGAGCGCTCAAAAATTAACGGGACTCGATCCACGCTTGCACCTCCTCGACCAGCCGGTCCATTTCTTCCTTGGTGCGCTTTTCGGTTACAGCCAATTGCCACCCGTTAGCCCACAAGGGGTCCCAAGCGCCGAGATCGACCCCTCCCAACATTCCGCGAGAAAGCAGCCAGCGATTTAGGCTGGCCACCGAACCGGGTACAAGGACGGAAAACTCAAACAGGAATGGCTCCTCGCTAAGGCGGCGAAGACCGATTTGAGCAAGCCGTTTTTGCAAGTAGTGAGCCTTGTTGACGGACAGTTGGGCAATTCGCCTCAGGCCAGCGGGCCCGAGCAACGCCAGATAGATGGTAGCTTTTAAGGCGTTAAGAGAATGATTGGAACAGACATTGGATGTGGCCTTATCCCGACGGATATGTTGTTCGCGGGCCTGCAGGGTTAAGACGAATCCTCTTCGGCCCTTACGGTCGCGCGTTGCTCCCACAATTCTTCCCGGCATGCGCCGCACCCATTTCGATTTCACGGCAAAAAAACCAAAACCCGGGCCCCCATACTGCAAGCTTTGGCCCAAAGGCTGCCCTTCACCGACCACCACTTCCGCGCCTAAATCGCCTGGCGGTTTCAAAAGTGCCAGGGCCACGGGATCGGCGTAGCATACGCCCAAGGCACCATGGGCCCGCGCGCGCTCCATCGCTTGAGGAAATTGAGTCAGCCCCCCCAAAACATCAGGATACGGCCAGATCACGGCCGCGAGCTCAGATCCATCGCGAACTGGGACCTCGGCATGGTCCATGAGCTCCACGACGCCCCCTTTGGCCTTAACGTAGGTAGACACTACTTGCCGAACGTCCGGATTAAGCGTCCGGGCCAGTCCGATCACGGGACGACCGGTGGCTGCCATGGCTAAGAGTGCAGCCTCTGCCGCGGCCGAGGCGCCATCGTAAAGGGAGGCCTGTGCCGCATCCATCCCCGTCAGCGAGGCTATCATGGTTTGAAACTCAAAGATGGCAGCCAATGTCCCCTGGGACAATTCAGGCTGATAAGGGGTATACGCGGTTTGAAACTCGCCCCTAGAAGCTAAGTGCGCCACGGCGGCCGGAATGAAACGATCGTAGCTGCCTGCACCTAGAAACGACACGAGATCGTCTACAGAGCGATTTCGCCCCGCGAGTCGTCGCATGCGATCTTGCACTTGCCATTCGCTAAGGCCCGAGGGCAGGTTTAGGTCTCGAGTCATTCTCGCGCTGGGGGGAATATCGGCGAACAAGGCCTGCACTCCGTCGATGCCCAAGCGTTCCAGCATTTCCTTTCGTTCCGAGGCGGTGTGCGGCACATAGGCCATCTTTAGACGGTTCCTCCAATCTGTCGCCCATATTCACTATGTGACATCAAATCCTGTCCCTGCCAGCCGTTCTCAAATTTCACGATCCATCCTTCACCGTACGGATCTTGGTTGATCAGCTCAGGTTGGTCGACTAACTTTTGATTCACCGCCGCCACAACCCCACTTGCCGGACTAAACAAATCCGAGACCGACTTCACCGACTCGACCGCTCCAAAGGCCTCGCCCGCTTTCACACGCAAACCCACCTGGGGCAGTTCGACAAAGACCACGTCGCCCAGGGCGTCTTGGGCGTAGTCCGTAATACCGACCCGACCTTGTGCATCAATCCACTCGTGTTCCGCAGTATATTGACGATCGCTTGGAATATTCATCTATTTGCGCGGGAACCCAGCCAGCACCTTCCGACCCGGGTTGGGATAGCGCGGCAGACAGAGCCTGCCCCATTCCCGCTTCTCCTTTCTTAAAACGCTATCTTCGACACGCGACTGACATCACGCACCACCCACCGACCAAAGTCGGCTCTTTATGGAGAGATCATGGACTTAGAGATGGCACCAACACGGCTTCCAAAAGCCCTCCCCCTTTTTCGCCTGAGGACTCATTTTCTTCGGTAAAACGGGGTCGCTGCCACCCTGGCCGCCACACGCTTTCCCCGTATCATAACCCATAGCTCCGTGCCTGGCCGGGTGTAATCAGTGGGCAACAAAGCCAGCGCCAAACCTTGTTTCAAGGTGGGCGAGAAACCACCGGAGGTGACGTCGCCGATCGTCACCGTACCGTGGCCTACACGATAGCCATGACGGGGTATGGCGCCCGCGGGCAGCATCAATCCAGCGAGGCGAAAGTCTAGCCCCCGCTCCCGCTGGCGGAGAAGTGCCTGGCGACCAATGAAGGAGGCGCCTTTGCCCTCTAGACGCACAAAGCGTGTAAGGCCCGCTTCAAGCGGAGAAATCGTGCGCGATAGTTCGTGACCATAAAGCGCCAGCCGTGCCTCTAGCCGAAGACTGTCGCGGGCACCCAGCCCCACCGCCGGCACCCCCAGTTGATGCAACCTACCCCAGAGCGTCATCGCCTCTGCTGCCTTCAAGTAGACCTCAAATCCGTCTTCCCCAGTGTAACCGGTGCGCGAAATCATAGCCGGAATTCCGGCAATAGAGGCATTCACGAACTGAAAGGAGGCCAGCATGGCCAAGTCTTGGTCTACCAACGGTGCTAAGACCTGAAGGGCTCGCGGACCCTGAACGGCGATTAGGGCGGTCTCTAGGCTAACATCCTCGACCTTGGCCGAATCGGGGATCGCCGCCAATTGCGCCTTGATCCACGAAAAGTCGCTTGAGCGATTGGCTGCGTTCACCACCAACAAGAATGTATTTTGGGCTTTTCGGTAGACCACGAGATCATCCACCGTACCGCCGTCGTGGGCACACATAAGACTATATATCGCCTGCCCGGGCAAAAGACGGCTCGGCTGATTGCTGAGCACAATGTCCAAAATCTCGGCCGCCTTCGGCCCGCGCACCAAAAGCTCGCCCATGTGGGAGACATCAAACATACCCACGGCCTCCCGCACCAAGCGATGCTCCTCTAAGATGCCTTGACCTTGATAAAAGAGCGGCATGTCATAGCCCGCAAACTCCGTCATCCTGGCCCCGTGCTCGCGATGCCAGTCCCCTATCGCTGTCTGCACGTAGCTCCTCCTTATCCATGGTTAAGATAGCGCAGCCAATGCTTCTTCCAGTAGCGATCGAGGAAGCCCCGAAACCACGACCGGCTTTCCGGGCCGCTCTAAGAGAATCCACTGCAATCCGGACAACCGCGCCTTTTTATCATGCATCAAAATGGGTTCCAATACCGCATAATCGATGCTAGGTAGCGAGGTCGGCAATCCCCATCTGCCCAGCCACGTACTCACGACCCGGCGAACTTCGCGATCCAGACCCAGGTGGCGTTCCGAAAGATACAAGGCAAACAGCGATCCTACCGCAACCGCTTGGCCATGGCTCCACTGGCCATATCCGGCCACCTGTTCAATCGCGTGGGCCAAGGTGTGGCCGAAATTAAGAAAAATTCGCTCACCTTTCTCTTCCAAATCTCGGTTGACGACGTCGATTTTTATCTGAGCAGTGATGCGAATGACGGTCTCCCAGCGATCGTTCATCTGGCCCAACGGCGGAAGTCCCTCCAGCAGCAACTTCCACAGGGCACCTCCCTCAATCAAGGCGGATTTGACGACTTCACCAAGCCCCGTTTGCCATCCGTACAGGGGCAAGCTCTTCAGCGTCGTCGACGGATTGATGTAAACCAAGCTGGGCAGATGAAAGGCTCCAATTAAGTTTTTGCCTTGCGGCAAATTCACCGCCACCTTGCCCCCAATCGAGGCATCCACCTGAGCCAGCAAGGTCGTCGGTACGGCCACCCACCGAATCCCCCGAAGATAGGAAGCCGCCGCGTAGCCAGCAAAATCCGTCAGCACACCTCCGCCAATGGCTACGATGAGCGCATCGCGCGTCACTCCATCTTCCACCAAAGTGGGATACCAGGTAGCCAGACTGTGCAGGGATTTCAATGTCTCGTCAACCGCCAGCCCGTGCACTCCCAAAATGCGAATCGATTGGTCTTTAAGCGCCCCGACGATCGCATGCGCCGCATCTTCGACCGAACGGTCGTAAATCACCCAAACCGCTTGTGCATGAAGCCCAATCCACTCGCCAAGACCGCGCCAATCACTGGCAAAAGCAATCTCACTTTGGTTCGCTTGGTGGCTCTGGATGATCAGCGTTTCTTCCACGTGCTTCCCCCTCTTGCTGCCGTAGGTACCAGTCCATGATGACTTTGGCTACCTGCTGCGGATCTTGGTGCGTCGTGTCAATGCGCACCCGACTTACCTGGGCATACCACTGGCGGCGCTCCTCAGCCAAAGACGTTAAGCGTTCAAAAGGTTGACCCCTTACAAGCGGGCGGTCTCCCTCTTGGACCCGCTCGCGTAGCACTTCTAGCCTGGCATCCAACCAGACCACAAAGTGGCCTGCAATTCGCTCACGCGTGAGCGGGTCCGTTACCGCCCCCCCGCCCAGCGCGATGACGGTGGAAACTTCTTCGCTTAAGGCCCGCAACACGGCTTCTTGCTCCCACTTGCGGAAAGCGGGCTCCCCAAAATGGCTGAAGATATCGTGAATGCTTTGGCCCTGGCTTCGTTCTATCCATGCATCAATGTCGACCATGGGCCAATGTAAGCATTTAGCCAGCAAGGCACCTACCGTACTCTTGCCCGTTCCCATCATTCCAGTCAACACTACATGTTGGGGTTTAGTAGGTTCGCACATGCTCTTTCCAGTCTTGCACCCGCTGTCGAATTTCGCCGAGACTGTCGCCACCAAATTTCATAAGAATTTGATCGGCCAATACGTGTAACACCATGGCCTCGGCGACGACTGCAGCCGGAGGCACGGCGGTGACATCGGATCGTTCCACTTGAGCCAAAAACGGCTCCTTATTTTCAATATCGAACGATCCTAAAGGCGACATGAGCGTGGATAGAGGTTTCATCGCCCCTCGGACGACCAGGGGCATACCCGTGGTCACGCCTCCCTCGAGGCCGCCTGCGCGGTTCGAGGTGCGGCTCCAGCCCTCGCCCTGCTCCCACCAAATCGGATCGTGGACCAACGAGCCCGAAACCTCGGTCTGCGCAAATCCGGCGCCGACCTCGACGCCTTTGAAGGCTTGTATAGA
>JAKAAL010000116.1 GCA_021802375.1 Bacillota bacterium
GGTATATCCGACGAGAGGATGCAGGATCAGGGCATCATGCGTTTCCAACGCCACTTTTTGAATATATTCATGAGCGCGGTGAAGCGGGTTGCGCGTTTGAAAACCGACGACTTGACGCCAACCCCGTTGCTGGATCATGGTTCGAGTTTCCAGGGGGGTAAGAACCGGGGACACGGGAAATTCAGGCCATTTAATCAAGGTAACCGACCCGGCAACACGCACCGGACTCGATTGAAGAAGGCGCTCCACTCCCGGATGTTGTCGATTTGTGGTTCCATACAGCATCACCGCTTCGTCTTGCGGATCCAGCCAAAACACATCCTCAACGCTAATCATCGCCACGGTCGTGTTCTGGTACACCAGACGGGCGACCTCCGTTTTTCTCAAAGAAGCCGCCAATTGAGGCTCAATGCTGAGGGTAATCGGAATAGACCAGGGGGCACCCGATGGCAGGTGCCATCGTTCCAGCACCGATTTGGCTGCGAGGCGTCCTTGAAATCCCGTTACCGGGGCGTAAACACCAGTGGCCAGGCAGAAGGCATCGGCCCATTCGATGGGGCCTAACGGAATCGCCGGATATTTTTGCAGCCAGGTCACGATGGCGTCGCACATTGGGTACGGGAGGATCCGACTTTGTTCTAAAGATGCAGTCCGCATTCGGTTTTCTCCTTTCCCTGCCAGCGTCCGGACCTGGGGTCGTGGTCATCGATGACCGGTTGCGTACACGGCTGACAGCCAATACTGGGATATCCCTGAAGATGAAGGGGGTTAAATGGAACACGGTGACGCTCCAAATAATCGAAGACGTCGGTATAGGTCCACGGTGCCAACGGGTTGGCTTTGACCAGGTTGTGCGCAGAATCCCAGCCGATGAGAGGAGCGTGGCGTCGGTGGACCGTTTGATCCCGGCGGATGCCTGTCATCCAAGCCTGATATCCTACCAGATGGCGAGACAAGGGGTCGACTTTTCTTAGCCGGCAACAGGTGTCTGGGTCCCGTTCCCATAAATTTGTTCCCAACTGCAGCGCCTGTTGAGACACGTCTAGCTTAGGCGTTGCCCGGTGGACCTGAATCCCGTATTTCTTTTGCACTTCATCAATGAGGTCATAGGTTTGGGGAAATAAGAGACCGGTGTCCAAGCAAAAGACGTCTATCGGAGCGGCGCCGCTTTGGATCCACATGTCGAGCAGCACCATGTCTTCTGCGCCAAAACTGGATGCCAGAGTAAGTTTTGGCGCAAATGCCCGTACCATCCAAATTATGCGATCTAATGTTGTCATCAGGTCCAACTGTGCATTGATAGGGTCAAAAGCGCCTGGCACATCCCATGGGGGCTCAGGCAGCCGCAACAATTCCATCTAGTGAAACCTCCTCTGAACCAATGTCATCAATACCCTATGGAAAACGTCGTGATTGGTGCCTGAGAAAAATTGTGTGGCACCGGGAGTTTTCAGGTACAATGGTTGCTTGTAAAAACGTAAGGAGGTGTACAATTGCGGCGTGCCAATCCGCGAAAACTGTTGCGCACTATGATCCTAGCGGTATTGGTGCTGGGAGCAGTGATTGTTCTCCCCCGATGTCTAGCCTGGCATTTGAGTGAACAACGTCTGGTTATACCCTCATCAGTGTCATTGCCGAAAGCGGCATTGCCATTTGTTACTGAGGCCGGCAGCGCGCAGGTAGAAGTGAGCGGAGGCCCGGTCCTTTACGCTCACAACCCCAATATCGAGCGTCCTATCGCTTCTACCACAAAGATTATGACGGCGTACCTCGTCCTTCACACGCGATCAATGCCTTTACAACGTGTGGTGACGATTACTCCGGTTGAAGTCAACAACGACCGTCGAGGAATTCTGAAATCGGATAGTGAAGTTCCTTTGGCAGTGGGGCAGCGCGTCACGGTAGAAGACTTGCTGTGGGCTCTCATGCTGCCGTCGGCCGATGATTCGGCATGGGTGCTGGCCCGCACCATGTCGGGCAATCCCAACACATTCGTGGCTTTGATGAATCGCACGGCCCAGGAGCTGGGCATGAGGCGCACGCATTATGTAGACCCTGACGGCGTCAATCACCAAGGGTACTCCACAGCCAGAGACTTGCTCAAATTAACCACAGTCGCAATGAAAAATGCGGAATTTCGCCATTTAGTGGGGACTGCCCAACATACCACAGCCAGCTTCGGAACACTGCTCAACTTGAACCAGCTGCTGGGCCATTATCCTGGAGCCATTGGGGTTAAGACAGGATGGACACCATGGGCGGGAAGTTGTCTGGTCTTTGCCGATCAGCGTGAACTCCATCATAGGAGTGTCACTCTTTATGGCGTGGTACTGGGAGAGCCATCGTTCAACCCTATGTTTAGCGACGTCAGACGACTATTGAACACCGCATTTTCTCTGCCTTACCAACCATTGGCGACGGCTCGAAGTGTGGTGGCACGGCAAACCGTTGGCGGTTTTGGGGCGCCGAAGGTGTTAACCTTTTCTGTTAAGTCCAGTTTGGGGGCTTTTGCTACCGGGGGGCATGCTGACATTCAATGGCAGTGGTTCTCGAAAACCAGCTGGACCAAAGGGGAGGTCGTGGGAAGGTGTCGGGTGACGCAAACCGGGTGGCAGAGCGATGGACCCTGGGTTTCGATTGTGGCCGACCAAAGTTACAAAGTTCCTTGGTGGGGCGGCTTCTGATCCAGCTGTGCCACCCGGGAAAATCCCCACTGGAGAATCTTTTCGGCGTCGGTGTACTCAGGAGGGAACCCCATCTGACCATGCAAGATGACTCCCAGCAGGGTGACTTTGTGTCCGTCAACGGAGCGGGTGGCAGCAAACACTAAATTAAATCCTGCTTGGGTGGTCCACCCGGTCTTCACCCCAATTACGGTCGGGTCGAGAAATAACAAGCCGTTTAGGTTGCGCAATACGGGATTGTGAGGAATGCTCGCTTCCCGGGTGTCAACAATGGTACGGAACAACGGATTTTGCATATCTTGCTCGGCGATGATGGATAAATCCCAAGCGGTGCCGACCGAATTGGGGGACAATCCGTCGGGATCCGCATAATGGGTTCCCTTCATTCCCAATGCTTGAGCCTCATGGTTCATTTCTGCGACAAAATTCGCCGTGTGCCCTCCCATCGTTTCAGCTAGTTCCACGGCGGAATCATTGGCAGACGCCATCATTAAGCCATATAACAATTGCTTGACGGTAAAAGTTTCTCCGGGCGCCATGTTCATGTCCGATCCGGTGGTACCTGCTGCAGTTGGGGAAATGGTGACGATTCGGTTCAAGGGCAACTGGTGCAGCGCAAGGTAAATGGTCATCAATTTGGTCGTAGAGGCTAAGGGACCGGGCTGGTGCGGGTGCAACTGCCATAGTAGTTGATGGGTGTTCAAATTCCAGAGAATTCCCGAGGACTCGCCAATGGAGAACGGCAGCGAGGGCAGTGCAGCAGAAACAGGCAACGGATTCATCAGGACCGGGGGCATCAAGGTCTTGGTTTCGGCTAGTTTGGGATGATGAATTTTGGAATGCTGCACACTGTGATTGATCCAGGCTGAGGCCAGCAACAAAAGAATGAGCACAATGATACCGATTGGTGCAGGTCGTTCACGTTTCCTGGGGGAAGGTTTGGATAGCACTGCTCGTCCGACCTTTCAAAGGGAATAACCATATATTATCAGATGATGCAATAAAGCGGTTTATTTTGCTTCGGGAAGGTTTTGAATAAAATGTTGCCACCAGGTTGGATTCTCATCGATATAATGCACTAACGCTGTCAATTGTTCTAAGGTGTAGGCACTGAAGTGGTGTTCAATCCCTTCAACATCCCGGTAAACCATTTGCGGATCGGATACTCCTAAGTGCTGCAAGAACCGTTCCAAGGTTTGGTGTCTGACCAACAACCGCTGTCCTTGGCGAATACCTTGGGCAGTAAGGGCCATGCCCCGGTAGCGCTCTAGTTCCAGGAGGCCTTCGGCATTTAAACGGCGCAACATCTTGCTGACCGAGGCCTGACTAATATGAAGGCGTTCAGCAATATCGGTCACTCGAGCATAGCCCTTTTCCTGGGTCAAGAGCCAAATGGCTTCGACGTAATCTTCCTGGCTCGGAGTTGACATCGCGTGTCGCTCCTTTCATTTCGGTCCACTGCTAGGCCCATCATCTGGTGAGGCCGAAATATTGACCTACCGCTATATCCAATCCAAACAGCGCCCATATATCATTGTATGCAACCCAGGAAGAAATAGGTCGCAGACTGCCGGTGCGGCCTAGACACGAGAACTCCCCAAACCGTAGGGAGTTCTCGTGTCAAACTATAGGATAACCCTATCCTTTGACTCCGCCAGTGGCGGCGTAAGCCCCGGCCAGGAACTGACGCTGAGCGACCAGGAATAAAATCATGACGGGCAGGGTAGTAAAGACCACGGCGGCGCTTAACCCAGTCCAATCGGTTCCGTTGGTTCCCAAGAAGGTGGCCAAACCGACTTCTATGGGTTGGACACTGGGGCTTTGGGTCATGATGTATGGCCAAAGAAAGCTATTCCAAGAACCCAGGAACACGTAAAGCGCAATGGTAATTAAGGCCGGTTTGGCCATTGGCACCGCGATTTTCCAAATGAACCGGGTTTCTGTAGCGCCATCAAGCCGGGCCGCCTCGATCAGTTCTCGGGGAAAAGACAAGAAATATTGACGCAAAAGGAAAATCCCGAATACCGACGCGCTCCACGGAACAATCTGCGCCCAATAGGTGTTTAACCAGTGCAGATCGCGCAGTACGAGATAATCGGGAATTAATAGGACCGTCTGCGGAATCATCATCATTGCGATAAATCCGGCAAAAATCGCGCTTTTTCCCCAAAATTGCATGGTACCAAAAGCGAACCCGGCCAAGATCGAGGTAATCAAAACCAATAGAGTAGTGACTCCGGCGATGAAAATGGTGTTGGCAAAATATCGCAGCCACGGCGCTTCTGACCAAGCACGGGTATAGTTTTGCCACTGCCCATGGGGCAAAAACACCGGGGGGAATTGTAAAACCTGGTTAGCACCGTTAAGGGAGGTGACAATCACCCAGTAGAACGGAAAGAGAAAGATAATCACCAAAAAGAGCCCCAATACCCATTGCCACCAGGGCAGGCGGCGCCAGATCTTGCGATGTGGCACCGGTACCGGGGCTGGTGCTTGGTCGGGACGGTTCTCGGGGCTCTGTTTTCGTTGTAGCATGGTACCGCCTCCCGGAAATCCTGAGTTGCTTATTGCGCTGAATTCACGTCACTAGTCGCTTGCGACTGTGCGGCGGCCAGTGCGGTGGCTACGGACCGGTGTCCGATGGTAGCTTCCTGGATCGCATTGGCCAAGGCCCCTATTCCCTGATCCATTCCTGCGACTGGAGGAGTAGGACGGGCATAAGCAAGTGATTCGGCGGCAATTTTTTGATAGGGATGACTGTTGAAGTACGAGGTCATTAATGGCAAGGCGGCCTTGGTGACCGGCAAATACCCGGTGTGGGTCGCCCAATATGCGGTTTGGGCCGGTTCGCTAAGCCACTTCATAAACGTCCAGGCAGCGTTTTTTTGCGCGGCGCTGGCACTCGAAAACATGACGATGTTGGTGCCTTGCATGACGTTGCCTTCCCCAGCGGGTCCTTTGGGAAAAGCGGCTACGCCCATGGTGAACTTTCCGCCGATAGCTTCTTGGTCGTAATAGTAACTAGCAATGGTAGAGAGGTCAAAGAGACCATGCTTGGCGCCCAATGCAGTTTGCCCAGGATAGCTGCTGCCAAACTTCATCGATCCATTTTGATACATGTGGACAATATAACTGAGCGCCTCTTGAGCAGCGGTGGAATCGAAATTTGGCTTGCCATTTTTCATCAGATGTCCGCCATAGGCGCGGATTAAGGAAACATAGAAGTAGGTTCCGTTGGCGGCGCCCGATGACGAGCCCGGGTCAATGCTGACGCCCCAAGTGTTGGCACTCGAAGAAGTGACGGCTTGGGCGTCGGAGGCGAATTGACTCCAGGTGGTGGGAACCGGCAAACCTCGCTGGTTGAGCCAAGTTTGGTTGTAGTACAGTACAAAGTCACTCTTGTTAAACGGCCACATCCAAATTTTGCCGTCAGGCAAAAATTGATCTTTCCAGACTCCTGACCAGATTTGTGATTTTTGTTGTGCAGTAATCCCGTTGGAACCATTGACATAACTGTCCAAGGGGACGATGGCGCCAGAGTTAGCATACCCGGCAGCCCAGTCTTCATATGCTTGAGCGATGGTGGGCGCCTGACCCGCGGTGACAGATGCTTCAATTTTAGTTTCCAACACGGAATAGCTGGGTTCCACCTCGAGATCTACCGTAATGTTTTTGTGGCTATTTTCGAACTGAGAGACTAAAGCCTGCACCGCAGGCTTTAGGGTTCCTGAGGACATCGCTTCCATGAACGTAATGGTGACCGGACCCGATGCCTTAGGCGTGGGTGCAGTCGCTGTGGTGGAGCCACAACCTGCAGCCAGTACTCCAACTAGTGTTGACGCCATGACCAATGCGGTGGTTTTCTTCGTAGGCATCCTAATACCCTTCCTTTCTATTTTGCAGACTGAAGTCTGCCGAACTTGGGAATCTGCTTGAACCACTTGTTACTGATAGTACGTACGTCGTTGAGAGAGCAGCATTTGCAAGGCAGTCAGCCCGGCAATAATGATAAAGAGCAGTACTGCCAAGGCTGCGGCAGGACCCGTGCGATAAAACAAGAATGCCAGTTCATACAGCAAGTAACTGGTTGTGGTGGTCGCGGACATAGGGCCGCCGGCTGTCATCGTGAAAAACTGGGTGAAAGCCTGCAGCGACCCAATCGTGGTGATAATGAGAACAAACAGTGTGGTGGGAGTGAGAAGAGGCCAGGTGACCGACCAAAATTCCTGCCAGCGATTGGCACCGTCTATCCGTGCCGCCTCTCGCAAATCGGCCGAGATACCAGAGAGTCCCGCCATAAAAATGATGACATCAAAGCCGAGGCTATGCCACAAAGTGTAAAAAATGACGCCAGGCATGGCCCATCTTTGAGATTGCAGCCAACCTAGTTCGGGAAGATGAGCCATGTGCAACAGACCATTAATCAAGCCAAATTGGGGATTGAAAATCCAGATCCAGACAATTGAAGTAGCCACCACTGGCGTCACGTAAGGAGAAAACACCGCCAGCCGCACAAATCCGCGGCCGGCAAATTGGTTCATCAAGGCCATGGCAAGTACCAAGGCCAGGAACAATCCGACGGGTACCGTGCCGACGACAAAATACAGCGAAATAGCCAGACTATGCCAAAATGTCGACGATGTTAACAGATTGGTATAGTTTTGCAAGCCGACAAAGGTGGACAGTGCGCTGTTCAGAAAGTTCCAATTGAACAGGCTGATGTAGAGCACAAAAAAGGCGGGACCTAAGGTAAACACCAGGAACACCAGAGCTGCCGGTGTTAAGTAAAGGTAGGCCGACCGCCGTCGTCGCTCAGTGGCAAACATGACACTCCTCCTTCTTGAATGATCGGTGCTGCTATTTGTGACCGGAAGGCTAGCATTCTGCCCGGTCCAGGTTATGGTTTGATTAAGAATTTCATGAGAAACAATTTACAACAAATTAATGTAAACGCATACTCTGGATTATAATATAGTTTGTTTAGAATATCGAGGAAATCTTAGTGGTTTTAAAATAATTACGGCATCGTGATATGATGTGTCTGTAAACGATAACAAGGAGAGGACATTAGGCATGCCGCCAACCCGACACCAGACAATAAAGGATGTTGCAGAGCGTGCTCAAGTCTCAACCGCCACCGTCTCTCGGGTAATCAACCACACCGGCAAAGTGCATGCCAAGACTGCGGCCAGGGTTACCAGAGCGTTGGAAGAGTTGGGGTACGTTCCCAATGCTTGGGCCCGTGCTATGGCAACTGACGGGTCCGATTTAATGGGACTGATTGTGCCTGACATTTTAAACCCGTTTTTCGCCGCTATTTATAGTGGATTGAACGAAACCGCCAAACATCGGGGATTGGCGGTGTGGATGGTGGACAGCGGCGACAACCCCGAAAAAGAACGTCAAGCTTTACACATGCTCGGGCGTTATCGAGCGCAGGGCATTATCATTACCCCCGCGCATCCTGCTGCCAATTTGGCCGCAATTGAGCGCATTGGAACTCCCGTCTGTCTGGTTGACAGACGTCTGGCTAAAAATCTCTGGGATTTGGTACTAATCGACAACGTCAATGGAGCACGACAAGCCGCGCAACTTTTTGTGGCTGCAGGACATCAGCGTATCGCCATCATTGCCGGACCGCAAGACAGTACGCCGGGGGTTGAACGGTTACAAGGATTCGTGGATGCACTGGCCGCAGAAGGCCTGGACATGCCCCCTGAGTATATTAAGTTTGGTGACTTTCGCCAGGAAAGCGGGTTTTCCCTGGCACGCGAACTGTTGGCGCTAGACGCTCCCCCAACAGCCATTTTCAGCTGCAACAATCTTATGACCATGGGATTATTGCAGGCGATTCATTCCTATCCTGGGGCAGCGTTAGGGGAAACGGTTGCAGTAATTGGTTTTGACGACATTCCGATTTCCACCTTGACCGATCCCCCATTGACCGTTGTTTCGCGTCCCATGAAAGAAATGGGGGTGCAAGCGGCAAAATTGATTACGGCCCGTATGGAAGCCCCCGAAAAACCTCAGGAAACCGTGGTGCTGGGACCGCAACTAGTCATCCGTGGTTCAGAAAAAATCGCCGGATTGCTGCGTTGGATCTAACGGATCCAAAAATGTGGCGGATAATCGCGGATAGGACGTATGGTGTCAAGTGCTCATCACTTAGGGGCACCTTGGCAGAATTTAATCAATAAGTGGACACTAGAAAGAGGACGCTCCTATGACACGTTTACTTTTATTTGATTTTGACGGCACATTATATCGCGGTGACGATCCATTTCGGTTTTATGCTCAGGCCATGGCTAAACGGATGACACGCGAAGACGGTGTGCGATATTTGGACCAAGTGTTCGCTCATTTAGATGGGGACACCAGCGTGGTTGCGGGGGACAATTGGGAGGCCGTGGTAAAATTAGCGGAACCAATTGTTCCCGACCATGATGTCTGGCAACAAGCATTTCTGGAAACGCGTGAGTTTATGATGAGTTCGGAATGCCAACTGGAGGTGCCCCCGTTATTGTTGGATTTTTTGCGCCAGGTCCGGCATCGGGTTGAAGTGGTTGTGGCAAACAATTCATCCACAGCGGCCTCAGTACGGGGTGCTTCGCGAAATCCAAAAGACAGGGTCGTTCCCTC
>JAKAAL010000117.1 GCA_021802375.1 Bacillota bacterium
AGGATCGCACCTATGGAGCGACAATCCTAGTTATCGACAAGATCGGATTGCGGAATGGCCCTTGCTTTCCTTAATGGGTTTCTCGTTTGATGATTTCATGCAACGCTCAAAATTGCGCGTGCACTTCGGTTGGCCTTTGTTGTCTGCCATTCGATCCGCTGTGGAGCTTCCCATGGTCGATAGCCATTTGTTCGGCGACGGCGACTGGATCGACCTAGAAGAAGGCGGGCTGTCACTGGCTATCGAAGGCTCCCTCACGTCACGCGGTCTTGAACAGGCTCACTATGAATACCGCCACGCCGACGATGACCTCGTGCCCATGCCCGAGAAAAACGGGACGGACAAGGACGAGGATAAGAAAAATGACCGTGCAGCGATGGTTGTGGCTTATCAGTACGTGCCAGTCGGTGTGCCCTTCGGCATCCGCATGCTGGCGACCGATTTGAACGAAGTCGAACAGTCGCTCTTGCGTTTGATGATTGAGCAATCCTTCCCCGCCGAGGACATGATTGTTTTCGGTTCTCGTGCGACTTCCGGACTTGGCGTCTTTCGCGTGCAACGCCGCAGTGGTGTCGACCACCTGCCTGATCCCGAAGTTTATCGCGACTACCTTCGTACGCATCGCGAGGCTCTACGACGCCAATTACTGCGCGATCACGATTTCCTTCACGATCCTGACGCTCGTGCAGGATTGAAGAAAAGGGCCGATTCCAATAAGAAGGACGCGGTTCAGAAGGAGGAATCCTAATGCGAAAATTGGTGACCATGGCACTGGGCAGCCCGTTATTGCTGCCCAGTCAGGGCCCGGCAACCCCGGATTCGTGGCTGACATGGGCCCAAGCGGCCATTAATCGGCCCCAGAGCTATCTCACCGTACGGCCCCAGGCGGTCGACTGGCTGTCTACTATCGATCTTCCCCTAGCTCGGGATCCTGTCGCGGATGTGTGGGCGGTCTCATCATTGCTCTTTCCCGATCCGGGGTGTTGGACTGAGAACACAGGGTATCGCAACGAACCTAACTCCGGAGACATTACCGGTCGCGCTGCCGACGTGGGGTTGTTCGGACCCCGCGATGTTGGTTCAGGGCGTTTTCACGCCATGGTGTTCGATTTGTCAGGTTGGTCGACGCCGCGCATTCAGTTTCTCGTGGAGTTTTCCCCCGAGCAAGAAGGGGATCTCAAACGATTGCTGTCGATCTTGGCCACAGTGGGTGTGGGGCGCAAAACCGCTGACGGATTCGGAGCCATACGGTCGTGGAGTTGGCAGGATACCAACGAAAATCCGGTGTGGGGCCCAGAAGGGACGGTGCGCCGCCCCGTCCCGGCGTCTTCTCTCCCCCCAGGTGTCACAGAGCCCCGCTTTGTATATTCACTGAACGAAGCCCGATGGCAAGGCGTTCCCGTGCTCTGCGCTGGCCCTCCCCCCCGAAACATGGCATCCTGTGCCTTGGGAGCGACCCGCTCCAGCCCAATCCGCGTCTGACTCGACGGATGTTGTTTCTGCGACCAATACCCAATAAAAAAAGGAGGAACTGTATGGCCACGCGATTACAGACTCGTCATTGGACGGATGATTTACTGGCGGCTGCTGATTTAGCAGTCCGCCCTGATTTAGCGGTCGCTATAGACCGTTGGCAACAAGACCCTGATCAATGGGCTTGGGTTGAACAAGCGTTGCGCGACGGACGAGGACTCGCATCATTTCCTACGATGCTCCAAGAAGATGCGGCATCGTGGGGCTTGTCTACGATGTTGATTGCACCGCTAATCGATGCCGCCTTGGATTTCCAAACCGGAAGTCTTCGGACGGATTGGAAGTTTCTCGTTCGCAAGCCGTTAAAAGCGGCCTTTCTCCCCCGCATTCGTGCGGGGTTGGATGCGTGGTTTGGGACTATTCCTGACATCGTATCCGCTGTACGCCAAAACCCCTATCTTTTAATCCAACTTCCTCGGGATGTATTGGTCGAGTGGATGCCTGCGGTCGATCACGATTCCTTGAGAACTCAATGGCTACAGTTCTTAGACGGTGCTTGGAACCGGGCCCCAGACAAAGATCCTGCTAAACAACAACAATGGCGCGATTGGGCGGCAGTGTTAGCGGTGCTCTTGGATCGTTTTGACCACGGGGATACCTTTATTTATTTAAACCATCCCCGCTTCGACCAAAAGGTGCGCCCGCATTTACGGGCGTTAGAAAAATATGTGGGGCGATCCTTGCCAGACGCGGACGCCATTGCCATGATCCGTGATGCCGTTGATCTGTCCGGGCGTGACAGCACCCCGATTGCCCGGTCGTACGGCGTCATTCGTTCAAAAGATAACGCTTACGAAAAAGTTGCATGGATGTGGATCTATTCCGGAGAACGCACATTAGCGTCTGCGGCGGAACGCCGGCTGTTGCATAATCCGTTGTATGCCTGGCCGAACTACGGTGATGCCGTGGTAGCTCAAGGATACCATCCTCCCAACTTAAGCACCCCTGTTCCGTTTGACGCGTCTCAAGTGGCTGCGTTGAAACATGCCTTTACCCATCCACTGACCATTTTGGCGGCCCCACCCGGTACAGGCAAAACCTCTGTTATCTGGGGCCTGTGGACCTTGGCGCAGGCTGATCCGGAACTGGCGGCCTTGGATTTCTTAGTCTTGACGCCTACGGGGCGGGCGGCGCGTGTAGTCAACGATCGTATTCCTCAGTTGTCCCCTCCAGCCCGCACGTTGCATAGTTATATCGCTCTATCCCAAGCTCAAACGCGTCAATCACCAGATATAAACGACTTGTCGGATTTCGAAGGGTTTATCGTTGTCGATGAAGCCTTCGCGACGGACGCGGGCATTTTAGGTGCTCTGGTGCGTTCGATCGGGCCGAAAGGGCGGCTGGTGTTAGTCGGAGATCCTGATCAAGTGCTTCCCGTGACAGGTGGTTCACCGGCTTTGGATATTATGCTCGCGGCAAGCAAAGGTCTAGATGAAGGACTAATTGCTGCCGACCACGACCCCTTGGCAACGTTGTATATTAACCATCGTAGTGTTCATGTCATTCCGGACAATGGACGGGCATTGTGGAGCGACCCCGTGATTGACACGAATACTGGCCAACCTTTATCCGGCCCGATCATCGCCCAGCACAAATGGGACGCTCAACACTTCCCGCAGTTGACGGCTCCGACGGATTTAGCGACCCTTGAAGCCGATGTGTTGAGTTGTGTGCAAACATGGGAGGCCCAACGTCCTGCCGGAGTAGCCTCCGAAGCCTTTTGGCACATTGTGACGGCGCGGCGCTCGGGAGCGGCCCATCTGAATCGCATGATTCGCGCGGCATTGTTTCCTCACCAGTCCGCTCCATGGGTGGTTGGTGAGCGTGTAATGCAGCTCCGCAACGATTATCTATTAAACGGCATTGGACTTCGCAACGGTGAGTTCGGCCACATCACAGCGATTAACGGCGACACACTGACGGCGGAATTCTCTTCCGGAGTGTTTATTGTCACCACTCAGTACGCGAATGTACATTGGGGCTATGCTTACGCCTCGACGGTGCATAAGGCGCAAGGTGGCGAATGGCCCTATATAGCCGTGGTAGATGTGCCGGATGCGTGGTTGCAAGAAGGGGATCAAGACCCTGTCTCGGTCACAAAATGGCCGACACGCGTGCTATATACTGCATGGTCACGCGGGCGCGAAGCGGTCTGGTTTATTACCCCGGATGTCGATGCGGTATCTCGGGCTACGCGAGATCCCCACAAACCCCGAATGAGCAACGGCGGTCGCCTGACGCAACTTCGCGGGTGGCTCATGCATAGCTTTCGTGACAATTCTGGGCTAAAACCCAGCGGTCAAGGCGTGCGCAAAACATTGTAACTTCGATCGTTAATAGTGGCGAAACTTCGGGGGATCGACGGTGAGGAGACTGACGCGTGAGTCTTGTTCCCGCTTCCCTCCCCTGAAAGTTGGTCCTAGATTGACACCACCGCAAGGTTTCGTTCCTCCATGGGAGGTAAAAAGGGAGCAATTCGGTTGCCCGATCCCGAATGTCTCTGTCGTTTCATTCCTCCATGGGAGGTAAAAAGGGCATCGACTGCCCGCCTACACTAGGAAGCATCTGAGGTTTCATTCCTCCATGGGAGGTAAAAAGCGCGAGGACTAGGATTGTGTTGCGCACGGGGTGCGTTTCATTCCTCCATGGGAGGTAAAAAGCCAAACTGGTACAATCATTCCCCAGTTTCTCAGCTTGTTTCGTTCCTCCATGGGAGGTAAAAAGTCAGAACGTCGGACAACTCGGCTAGTTTCCGATCCGTTTCGTTCCTCCATGGGAGGTAAAAAGGGTTTCGGGGTCCATGCGCGTGGGATTGGCCGCTTCTGTTTCGTTCCTCCATGGGAGGTAAAAAGGCGTCGCTGGACTTTTCGTTGTCGGTAGTGTCTAGTTTCATTCCTCCACCGGAGGTAAAAAGCACGCGATCCCTGCTTGCAAATGCTCCGGATTAATGAGTTTTATTCCTCCATGGGAGGTAAAAAGAGTGAATATCGGGAGTCACCTCGGCGGGTACAGCTAGTTTCATTCCTCCATAGGAGGTAAAAAGAAGCGATTCGGAAGTCCGCATTTCACGATCTCCCTGAGTTTCATTCCTCCATGGGAGGTAAAAAGCTGGGAGCTCACCCGTTGGGAGCGGTAGCTAGCCAAAGTTTTATTCCTCCATGGGAGGTAAAAAGATGATCAACCAGCGCGTATTCGGGTCGATTTCCGTGGTTTCATTCCTCCATGGGAGGTAAAAAGACAGCTGTTTGCGGATTTTCCTTCTAATGTTTTTTGAGGTTTCATTCCTCCATGGGAGGTAAAAAGGGGCGTGGAGTTGGCTGGCAAGTGCTGTTGGATATCGTTTTATTCCTCCATGGGAGGTAAAAAGGGGCGAATGATGCCACCCCAAAAATCTGCGCCCTCTGTTTCATTCCTCCATGGGAGGTAAAAAGCAGCTCCACTCGCTCGGTCGCTCTTCGTTTTTCGAAGTTTCATTCCTCCATGGGAGGTAAAAAGAATGCCCATGCTCCCCTCGCGTGTAATGTTGATCGTCGTTTCATTCCTCCATGGGAGGTAAAAAGAAGCCCGTCACGCGTATCATACGTCGACTATTTTTGGGTTTTATTCCTCCATAGGAGGTAAAAAGACGTTGGGGTCTTCCAAGGTAAGAATTCCTGCGGAAGTTTTATTCCTCCATGGGAGGTAAAAAGACACCTGGTAGCAGCCTTCCGACGTTTGAACAATGGGTTTCATTCCTCCATGGGAGGTAAAAAGATGGCTCTCAGTGTAGCCGGCGAGGTGCGGGGGTTCGTTTTATTCCTCCATGGGAGGTAAAAACACACCTCCAACGATGCCGATTATCCGCCGGTTCCAGTCCTCCACGGGAGACAAAAAACGCTAAGGGGTGATGAAGCCATGGAGGGAATCAATATACATGAGTACCCAAGTCTCGCCGCTTTTTTACGATTGCGAAGAATGGCCACCCAATATTCTGTGCGAAAGGCATCTATCGCAGCGGGGTTCCCCAGTAGCACATGGGGATCGCTCGAAAATTCCCGAATGCCCAAACCGTCTTTCGAAAATCTTCACGACATCGCTCGCGTGCTCAAAATCCGCCCATGGCCTTTGGCTTTGATCGCAGGCACCAAACCCAGAGGGAAAATGCTGGGAGAATATATTTTAGAAAAACTTCCGGTACCGCATTGGTGGGATCAACGCGGCGGGAATTTTTTAAGGTTGGTACGCGAAGCCAACGATCGCACCATCGAAGATGTAACCAAAAAATGGCAAGTAGATTGGCCCGCGATTCCGGAACTCTCGGACCCTAATGCGTGGGA
The DNA here is from genome assembly GCA_021802375.1 of Bacillota bacterium. Next base: position 5,850 of record JAKAAL010000117.1, read on the forward strand.
GGAACTGGAGCGATCCGGTCAACTCCCCCCATTGCCCCGCGCTCCCATCAAATCGCGGCAACCAACACCTGGGGGATCTATCCAAATCCTCTCGGGCGGCTGGTGGTGGTCGCTTCTCACCGCTGCATCGGGAGATTCGGAGTCTGCTATTTACCTTCTGCCGGGGTTAGTAGTCATTCTCGGGAAAACAGGCTCCAAAGTCGCAAGTCTAATGGATGATTTGCGCAGTTTTGAGAGGCTCGTCGATGTTGCATACAAAGATCCTCTTTCTACTCGTGAAACCTTTAACGATGCTAAATATTTCTCCGTTGCGCTGGAAGTTGCACGAGATATGAAAGAACATGCAGTGTCCGAAACCCAGGGGCAACGTCTGCGAAGAATCGAACAATCATGGGGTTTGCTCAGCTACGAACAACAAGATCGCATTGTCGCTCTGGTTGAAGATTTAACTAAAGGAAATCTTCCTACCGCACAGGATTAAATTTCTGAGCGATGTACATCCGTGAAAACAGGTTGCGCCTTCCTAAAAAAGTGCCTAAAGGAGACTGTGATGAAAGAAAACTCTGAACCGATGTATAAAGCGGCCTTACCCACAGTCTGTCGGGGGTTGCGAGAACTTTACGGAATGAGTAGCATACGTGAGTTTTCCCGGATTTCCTCGTTAAGCGCCTCGATTATTTCGCGGACCGAGCGGGGGTTGATCATGCCGTCAACCGATGCGTTGTATCGCTGGTCAACCGGCCTAGCGGACGGTCGGCCCAATCCAGAACGGTGGACAACTACCATTTATGCTGCCGCAGCGACTTGGCCGACCGAGCCTCAATTCATGTTGGTGCGGTATGCTGACCAGCGGCATGATCCGGAAGTCATCTGGAGAGTAGCCGTTCAAGCGGCTGACCTCACAGCGTATATGATTAACAATCCGTCAGTGGGCACCCAACCAGTGATCAACACATTCGTAGAGAGGGGCGCGGCACGTTTCCCCCGGTTTGTATCTTCTATACGCTCGAAGGCGGTCATGGATGCTCTACGAGCGTCGTGGTTTGATGTGTTTTGTCGGTCGAACCCTGAGACCTTATCGAATATTTTTGATTTGGTTCCGAGAGTTTTCGCTCGATCAAGCATGTTTTCAAGACCCGCTACAGAAGGAGACATACCGAACATTACGGCCGCCGATAAAAAGTCTTTGAAAACGCTAGGCCATTCGTTGGGAATATCGTTGAGATCAATGCCCCATTCACGGCGAACGTCTTCTGTAGGGAACGGGCTGATATCTAATTCCGGTTGCGAGGCGCCGTTCCCCGTTTCAAGCCACTCGGGCCGAACATTAAAAAAATTGCTAATGCGGCGGAGGGACTTGTCCCCGATCCGCATATTGCCCAACTCCCACCGTGAAATCGTTTGATATTTCACTCCAAGGCGCCATGCCAGGTCGCGCAGGGTAAGACTTCGTGCGTGTCGCAGCGAACGCAAACGCTGACCGAGCGCCTGTTGTTGGTAAAGTTGTGTGTCGTCTATGATGACCATCCTCCTTATTTAATTTTCCTCCAAGCATCTTCCATGCTATCCAACTCAGTGTTCGAGGCTTTCAGAATGTGTTCGACCAGCAACCGTTGCCGATGAGTAAGCGGGAGAGTCAATGCTGACTGTTCCGCAAGCTCTAGCTCTGGCGCGAGGGGAGAATCTGTACCGAGATTTCGAGAGGACTCTAAAAGGCGACTGAAACCCAAAGTGGATGGAGCCAAACCAAACGAGGCCGCGGACACGATAAAGACCCGGAATGGGGTAGGCCACTCTTTTGGTAGCGACTCGATCGATACTCCCCATGAATCCCTCAAGGCCGATGAAGGCCAATCGAGTGTGGTATCCATCTCCGGAACCATTGGTTCCTTACCATTTCGCAACCATGGCTTAGACACCCCCAAAAATGTGGCTAATTTCCGGAGCGAAGCATCCCCAATCGCCATGTCACCAATTTCCCAGTGGGCAACGGTGGCGTGGCTAACCCCGACTTTTGTAGACAAAACGCGCTGAGTCAGGCCCCGTTCACGACGTATTTGGCGCAAGCGTTGACCGAACGCCCGCTGTTGGTGTAGTTGTGTGTCGTCTATGATGATCATCCTCCTTATTTAACTCAGACTCCGCATGTCACCAAATGGGAATTACCGATTTAAATAGACAGAATATTACGCAAAGGATAATGGGTGCGTTACCGCGAATACCTTGGGCATGAATACTTCGTCGTCCTTACCGCCGGTGGATTTATCCGGCGACCCGAACTTGTTTCCCCATACCGGGATTGCGTTAGCTACGCGGGTCCTGGCGGACCGTGCCAATTGGCTAGCCGTGGTGGATCGCATTCTCCCGTGGGACCCCGCGCGGGCGCGTATTGCTCCGAGCGTCATCCTGCTCATGCTCGTGATGAATGTCCTGACGCAACACAACCCGCTCTATCAGGTGGAACTGTGGGTGGAATCATTGCCCTTGCCCATTTTGTGGGGAAACACGGTGACGGCCCACCAATTCAACGATGATGCCTTAGGCCGGGTGTTGGAATCCCTCGCGGAACACGGTCGGTCACTTCTCGCGACCTTAGGCCCTCGGATGCAAGCGCTCCAAGAGAGTGGGCCCCGGATGTTGCACACCGACACGACAGCGTTTGCCTTGTTCGGCGACTATCCGAATCCAGACACCGGGGCGACGGCACCGGTCGATCTCACGTGGGGTCATAGCAAAGACCATCGGCCCGACCTCCGGCAATTGATGGCCGGGTTAACGGTGGATGAATCCGGTGCCGTCCTGGGGGGCAGCATCCTTTCGGGCAATACTTCGGACCGCGCGTGGCATCCCACCTGGGTAGATCAGTTGGCGCAGGATTGTCCGGACCGTTTCTGGAAGGGCAGCTATTACATCGCCGACTCGGCTCTCATGACGGAACCCGCCTTAACCAAAATTCGGTCGCTGGAGATGCACTGGCTGGGCCGCCTCCCGGCGACCTTTGGATTATGTAATCAACTGAAGGATGCCGCATTCCGTCAACCGGAAGATTGGGTCGACATTGGGGCCCTCGCCGCGAAGCGACGAGCCACATCCGCCACGTATCGGGCCCAAACGCTAGACACCACCCTGTACGGCCAACCGGTACGGGCGTTTCTCTACCACTCGAGTGTCTTGGATAAGAAAAAAGAGCACACCGTTCGCCGGATGATTGCTCGGGAAGCGGAAGCGCTCGAAAAACGAGCCAAAAAGCTCGTCAAACAGGTCTTCCACTGCGCCGAGGACGCGACTACCGCCAGCACGGTGGCGTTGCGCGCCGCGAAAGTTCGGTGGCATGCGGTGACGCCGACGGTCACCGCACAAACGGTGATCAAGCGCCCGCGAGGACGCCAGAAGGCCGACGTCGAACTGCCGACCCTGACGGAGTACACCGTCCACTGGCAG
>JAKAAL010000118.1 GCA_021802375.1 Bacillota bacterium
GCCTGATGCGTGGTCAGCCCCCCCGTAAGACTTAGCGCCATCGGGACAACCGCCGACGACGGCTCGAATCTGACAATTTAGCACGCTAAATTGTACAGGTCGGAATTTTTCGGAACAGCACGGATATGTTAACCGTTTTTCGAATGGCGCGACAACCTGGTTATTGTTTCGGATAGTGATTTGATATCGCCGACATTTTCGGGACGTAATGATCGTATGGGGGAATCATCCGGATTTAGAATTATCGAATGATACCTAAAAATTACACGATGTAAATTTTTCCGTTTAAACTGGTAAGTAGATGGGCAATTATCCATGAAAAAAGGCGTATGTATGAGATTATGTAGTGTACGTAGGTTCATTGTATGCTTTCGTCGTGTGTATTAACGATTTGAAAGGTATCACTATTTTCTACGTATTTATTTACTACGGACTCAGCCGATTTGTCAGAACTAAACACATACGTTAAAGGAGGCAGTCCCATCATGGATTATAGCCCGTATCTAGAAATCGCGAAGCAGCGTAGTTCACAGGATCCTGCACACGACTTTTTACATGTACAACGTGTATTGAATAATGCAATATTGATTTTATCTGAAATTCCTGCGGATCAGGAGGTCGTTATTCCAGCGATCTTACTACATGAATTATTTAACCACTCGAAAGGAGATCCAAGATCAAGATACTCAGGAGATCGGTGTGCGGAATTAGCAATGGACATTCTTACGGAGCACAAATATCCTTTAGTAAAATTAGAAAAGGTATTAGAGTGTATTAAGTTCCACTCTTTTTCCCGGGGCGTAATACCTGATCACATTGAAGGGAAAATCGTTCAGGACGCTGATCGATTGGATGCCATTGGCGCAATTGGTGTAGCTCGCTGCTTTGCAAGTTGCGCAGAAATGGAAAGACCATTTTACGATCTAAATGATCCATTTGCTCAGGGTAGGGAACTAGATGACATACACTATGGTTTGGATCATTTCTACATTAAATTACTTAAACTAGGGGAGAATATGCATACAGCACCTGCCAAAAGTATGGCACACAAAAGAACTGCATTTATGCTGGGTTTTCTTCAGGAATTTAAGAATGAAATCATTTGAAACATACGAGGAAACAGGAGAGTTTTGTTGGAAATGGATTGGTTGCCACACTTTTTTGATCTGAACTCCATTACTTCCAAGTTGGGTCATTGACCTACAATGACCCTAAAATCGTCACAATGTTAGCGTAAAGTAACGCACCCTTACTGTGCGTTTTTAGAATTTTATAAAGAACTTCCATTCTCGTTCCACTACAAAATCCGGTCTACAAACTAATGAACCAAGAAATACAAAATGAAGTTTTCCACCACAAAATCCGGATACCCCAAAATATTTGGTATAGTGACTTTCCCCCTTCGGTGATTCGTTCCCTGCGTAGAGAGTAATGCAGAAGGAGAAAAGGGGTGTATCAAAAAGGGGGTGGCGACCCGAACCCTGCAACCCGCATTCTGCTGTGCGTTTGTCTCTCGAAATCTCTGTGTTCACAAGGAAGTCGTTTGGGGTACGTTACGTATCTGTGTGGTACAATGTGAGCAAATTTTGGACCAAGTCAAACAATCATGGAATATAGATGGCCACTAGTTAGAAGGCCTGAGCCTCTGCCAGTTTTTGAAGCAGGAAAAATTCATATTTAGGATCTCCCCGAAAGTAGCCGATATCTAACCAAAATTAACAACGTCGCGTTCTTTTGCCATCATAGTCCGTTAAAATGAGGAAGGTACTATTGGCACCAGGTTTTGACATGACATGCAACAAGAATACAAGATTTATCAAGAAAAGGACGTGTAAGATAATGGATTTCTCCGAGTTCAAGCGGGCGATGCATGACGGGGTCGCATTTGAATTTACCGCGAAACTGCAAGCAGCCGGTGGAACGAATCATAAGGTATTTCCTCCAACCTATTTGAATGATGATCCGAGTACAAAAGCGAAAATTAAAGCGCGATATGCGAGAGAAACACGGATTATGGACGATGGACCGGTTCCGACGATTTTGTTGGATTCCATTCCTTCGCAGGCGAATCGTATGGAACAGGCATTGTTGTGCGCTATTCAGGATGACCAAATGGATTTCACCTTGCCGGTATACGCTGTAACCATTCCAGACCATGGCACTGTCACGTCCATAGATGCGCCGCACCGGGCCTTGGATGTGATATTTTTGGATTCGGATATTGCGGGTAAGTCGTTATTGAACACTGAATTTGGTCAACAGCTGGCGAATGCGGTGCCCGCTAATGCGACGGCTCTTTATCAATATGCTCCGACGGCATTGGTTTTTGGAATGTGGAACTCACACTCGGGCAAAGCGGGAGGCCGCTTTGCCCGGATCATTGCCTCGGAAATCATTGGGTGGGGCAATATCGTTGAGGGTATTAAAACAGCTAGCCGCATCGACCCGCTGGAGATCGGCAACAAGTCCGAACTGTACAAAGTGGAGGGCGCCGAACGCTGGGTTTTTGAAAAGCCCAAAGGGGCCAAAAAGGCAGTTAGTCCCGCTACCGTTGGACATGGAAACATTCCGCCAACGATTAACGCAGCCACTGGGGGGGTCAGCCTCGACCATATCCAACAGCAAACCACGGTTTCAATTCTTGCCCTCCAGGCTCTGCATTTCCCCAATGAAATGGGGACCGTTGTTAAAGGTCGCGATGAAGCTGGTCGGGCGGTCTTGGCCGCGTTAGCCCTGGTCGCGGTGAACCTGCAGTTTAATCAGGGGTATCAATTGCGATCAGGATGTCTATTGCAGGCACTCGCATCTCCTGTGTGGAGGATTTTGAGTCGCATCGCCACGGATGACCGAGAATGTTCTCTTACACTAGAGGAATCCGTTGCCATCTTTCAACAAGCCGTGAAGGCTGCGGAAGAATTTGGCTTGGTATGGTGCGCAGATATGCCTACCCTGATGCCCTCCGCCAAGCTCATTAAACTTGTTCAAGAAAGCGACACCCACCGAATTTTTGACCTCGAACCAGATCAAGCGTCGAGCCAGGAGGGCTGATGGTATGCTGAATATCGGGATAGAGTTTTTGGCAGGGCGTTACTATGCCCAAGATCCCCATTCAGCCCAGTTGCGTGCGGAGTGGCCCCCTCATCCCGACCGCTTGTTTTCGGCATTGGTCTCCACGGCTTATGCCCGGGCTGGGGAGCCAACACTCGATCCCGCAGAGCGAGCGGCATTACTGTGGTTGGAAGGTCTTCCTGCTCCCGTCTGGAGCGGCCCCGTGATGTTGGGAACGGGGCGGTTAATGCAATCATTCGTGCCGACCAACGCGGTGGATCTGCGGACCGTAGGCGGCAACCGTCTGATTCAATTAGACGCCTTGCCAGAATATCGTTCGCGGCAGTCTCGAAGTTTTGCGTCCATTGCTGTTGATACACCGGGATATTGGACATGGCCGGATGCGGAAGTGGGTCAGCATGCGGGGGCCGTGAAACGGTTAGTCGAAGGTGTTGCGAGGTTGGGGGCGAGTTCTTCCTTTGTGCGGCTATGGCTCGAGTCACACCCGCCGGCCGCAACATTGATTCCGGCACCATCTCATGCCGAAAACTCTGTCGCAATCCGCCTCCCTCATATTGGACGCCTGCAATCCCTTGAACACGCTTTTGCGGCCAATCGCCGACCTAGTTTTAGTATCCCCATCACCTATGCCCCGCCCTATGAGGGGGCACCAGCAGAATCGGCGGCGCCATCGCCGTGGGCGGCGCTGAGCTATTTTCTGAAGTTTGACCACCCCGTGCGCGATGACATCGCACAGGGATTGATCTGGAGTGAGGCACTGCGTCGTGCTGTGTTATCCCGGGCCGGCCAGGCCGGGGAGATCCTCGCGGTCCTACATGGGCATGCGAAACTAGGCCACTGTGCGTTTATTGCGGTGCCCGATGTCGGATATGCACACAGCGATGGCCACCTGCTTGGTGTGGCGGTGCTCCTGCCTTCCGATCTGCCACTCGGTGACCGTGAAGCCATTTACCAGGTGCTAGCACGAGTGGACCGCGTGGTGGTGCGGGGCCAAGTCGTTGGGTTGACGTCAGTCGCGTCCTTGCCCTCAAACCGCGTACCTAGGGGCCTTCGTAGTGAGCGATGGAGTGGGCCCAGGGGAGGAACGACTGATTGGGTTTCCGTGACGCCCGTGGTATTTGACCGATTTCCTAAAAATCGACGAAGAATCCTGCCAGTGATCCAAACCATGGCTCAGTGGGCCGGATTACCGGAGATCCTAGATGCTCAATTAATCCATGGAACATCCATACTGGGTGGGGTGTTCGCTCAAGACTTCATAACAGAGCGTCGGCCGTCTGGAACACCGCACTTTGTGAGTCATCTGTCCGTACTGTTTGCAAAGCCGGTGCATGGCCCAATTCTGATGGGTCAATTGAGAAATTTTGGACTGGGACTTTTTATTCCCGTGGTGAAGAAGGAGGTTGGCGATGAAGACGACCACCACCGTAATCATAAAATTTAGCGAGTTTTTCCGACTGGTCACGGGATTTGCTCCGTTTACATGGCAGTCCCGGATGGCCGAGGAGATCGCAGCGCAGCGGCGGTGGCCTGATCAGATTGCCTTGCCGACCGGTGTGGGGAAAAGTAACGTCGTTACGATATGGGCGTATGCCTTGGCAATGGATCTTCTGGATACGCACCAGGTGCGCCGCATGCCCCTACGCCTGATTTATGTGGTGGATCGACGCATTATTGTGGATGCCGTGGACCAGCAAGCACAAGCCATGGCGACTCTTTTCGCCCAGTCGGAGGTTCCGGGGATTCGCACTATGGCCGCGGCATTGCGCCCGTACCCCGAGGCGCCCGCCCTGCAAGTAGCGCGCGCACGGGGGGGCGTGCCATCCCGACCATTGTGGACACGGGCACCGAATCAGCCAACCATTCTTACCAGCACGGTGGATCAGGCCGGATCACGGTTGCTGTTTCGTGGATATGGCATCTCGCCAGGACAACAACCCATTCATGCGGGGTTACTGGGCATAGATTCCCTGTTTGTATTGGATGAAGCACACCTAAGCACTCCGTTCGCGCAGACGCTATTCGCGATCCGTGGTGCGCAGAAGGAAAGAGAAGCCATGGCAGGGCTGTTACCTTTATCCGTGGTGACGATGTCCGCCACGTTACCTGGAAATGAGGGCGGGTGGGCGTTTACGCTGAATCCGGCAGAGACTGAAGAATTAGCGGATCGGCTCTGCCGCCCTAAGTGGATGACAATGCAACGCATCCCTCTTACTACGCACAAGGTGCCATCTGAGTTGGGCGACGCCGATATGGCGGAGGATGCGAATAATCAAGAAATCGAAGCGGAGCAGTCTAAAAAGACGCCTGATGATTTTTTTGTGAACCGGTCTCAATTGCAATCGGCCATTGTCACGCAAGTCGCCCGCATCACGAAGGACGTAGGATCAGGGATAGGGGCGGTGGTGGTGGATCATGTAGCAACCGCTCGTGCCATATTCACCACATTGAAGAAGAAAGCCGCATACGACAAAGCAAAAGAAGGAAATATTCGTGATGTGGTTTTACTGACGGGCCGTATTCGCGGCTATGACCGCGACGCCTTGCTCCGTCGGTGGCTACCACAAATGCAAGCACAGCGCACCGGTGATACCGACGAGGGGGGAGTGGTGTGGGTTATCGCCACGCAGACGATTGAAGTGGGGGCCGATTTTGATTTTGACGCGCTGATTACCGAATGTGCACCGCTTCCCGCCCTGCGGCAACGGTTAGGACGATTGAATCGACTGGGCCGAATGACAAGTGGCGTGGGAACGATTGTGCGGCCGGAACACGCCAAAGGCATCTATTCGGATGCGGCACTACGGGCTACATGGGATTGGTTGTCCCGTCCCGTGAGCGGCCAATACCCAAAGCCGATGAGTGATGCGGCTCTATTCGCTTTGCCGTCATCGTTCAACGAGCTGTCCTCGGCAGAAGTGGACACTGTGACCATCGATGGGTCATCCGCCGCGTTGGATAGAGAGATCGCGCAAAATCCCCCGATCGGTACCGAGGATCAGCCGCTAGATGCCCCGATTGTTCTCCTCCCGCACATTGAGGCATGGTCACAGACTCGTCCCAAACCTCGATGGGAGTCGGATATCACCCCGTTTTTACATGGCAAACAGACCCGCGTGCCGGATGTGCATGTGGTTTGGCGCATGGATCTGAGGCAAGACCTATTGCTGCGTGCGTCGCAAGATGAGGAATTAGAAAGCCAGATTGCCGATTATTTGTCATGGGTGCCGCCCGTGAATGGCGAATCCTTAGACGTTCCGATCTGGGCCGTGCGGGAGTGGTTGGAAGGGGTTGCGGTGCAGCCTCTGCTGGCAGATTTTGATAGCACGGCGATGGATGCTGTTGACCCTAAGGATCCTAAACAAGGAGAGCGCCGCATGGCATGGCGATGGGAAAGGCCTCATGTGAAGCAATCACAGAATATCGCAAGAAAGGCCAAACCGTCTGCGTTTTACGTTGTCGCACCTGAAGACATTCATCCCGGCGATACGATTTTGGTTCCAGCAGACTACGGGGGAACCGATGCGTGGGGGTTGGATCTATGGCCAGACTCTAAAAAGTCCACAGTACCCGTTGTGGATGTCGGAGACTTCGCATCAGCGGTGCAAGGCCGCCGGCACCTGCGACTCACTCCCGATTTGATTCAAGCGGGAGTAGCACCCGGCCCCCCTGCCGATATTCCTTGGCGTGCCGCTCTCACCGACCTTGTGGCTTTGACGGGATCTGATACTTCCCGGGCTGATTTTCGTGCGGCATTGGACCAATGGTTGCAACTTGTGATGCCACTCGTTAGGCCGGAATTGGAATCTATCATGAAGGAATGCCGCGACTATTTGCCATCCACGACATGGCAGCTATACCCGGATTCTCTTGGATCCGGCATCGTGATTTTATGGTATGCCAAAGCGCAGACCGAGATGCTCGATGAGGCTGATGATGCAACAAATTGCTTGGGCGATCAGCCGGGGTTGACGTTGCCTACCTTACAGGAACATCAAGAGGCGGTTTCTGCATGGGTAGATTTGTATACACAACACGGCCTAGTTCCAGCGGATTTGGCTGAAGTAGCATGTTGGGCAGGAAAATATCACGACCTGGGCAAACTTGATCCGCGGTTTCAATTGATGATGCATGGGGGTGATGTCGTTGCCATGATGGCGGACACTGAACCCATAGCCAAATCCTCTATAGACCCGCGTGATCGACAGGCATTTACCCGGGCTCAACAATCCGCAAAGTATCCCCAGGGGCAACGGCACGAGGAACTCTCGGTACGGTTGGCTCAATCGCTGGCTTTCGAAGGCATGGATCACGACCATTTGTCTCTGCTGTGGCACTTGATCGGTACGCACCACGGGTGGGGACGCCCCTGGTTTCCCGCGAATGAAGATCCGGATCCCAGGATCATTACGGCGATCTATCAAGGGCGACAAATTCAGGGAGCGTCTACACCGTGTCTTGGTCAACTCAATTCGGGATGGATCGACCAATTTGAGCAATTACAAGCTCGTTATGGCTTTTGGGGACTGGCCTATCTGGAAAGTATTGTACGACTGGCCGACTATCAAGCATCCGCTACCCAAGGAGGGCTGCAATGAGCATCGTTACCATGTCGGCAATCAATGCCGAATATTTCCCCCTCAACTTTCTAGCGGCTTTGGGATTGCAGCAAGTGCTGTGTCGAGAAACAGGACGCGACGTGCGGCTACATTGGGAGCAACCCCCTTTCTGGACGGCCGTCATTACCGGTCTCGACTCGTTTGGTCAAATCACGACGATTTTGCAAGAGGCTGCTTGCAAGGTTTCTAGCGATCCTGTATGGGTAGGGATGCAAGAAATGCCTGATGGATCTGTGGCCACCGGGGTCGCGCAAATAGCCATTGCCACCTATCGTGAATATATGCAATCCATCGCACTGGACGTTGAGGCCCGGCGGTGGCTGGGGTTGGTCACAGAATGGCCGGAAAACAAAAAGAAATCAAAGGAAGCCATTACCGATGCCAAAAAAACGGCACGGAGAGCAGAATCAAAACTTGCTGCGGCACAAAAATCATTGCAAAGCGTGCGAAATAGCGCCTGGCAAAAGGCGAGCCAAGTGATGGTCCTTGAAGAAAAAGCTCGGTTATCCGAAGAAGCTGCTTTATGTGCTGAAGCTGCCGAGGCAGATGCTACCACGGATGCGACACTCTCCAAAGCGGTAGGTAAAACTCGAAAGACCGCCCAAACCGATCAGAAAAAGCTGTTGGCCGCTCGGGATACGTTAGGAAAATTTCACAGCAAAATGGCCGAGGCTCTTGAGTGTGCGGATGAGGCAGCAGAAATTGCTCACAGGGCCGGCAACGATTTAGTGGAGGTTGAAAACGCATTAGAAGGCAATCTTGAGCCCGATCTACATTACGCGTCTACTTCACGCCTGCACATGTTGACCGGTGGGCAAACGAACCTATTTTTGAAATTCATTCGTGAAGCAGCTATGGTAGCGGCTCACAAGCCTGATGCGTTTACTGAAGGCCTACAGGGGCCATGGCGTTTCGAAGATTCTCCAGCACAGCAAGGACAGGGATGGGATGAAACGTCGTTAGGATGGTACACGAATACTCAGCGTGGGTGGGCGTATTCAGCTGGCAAACCTGAAAACATGAAGAAAACTACCACGGCTAGTGTTGCATGGCTTGCGGGGGAGGGTTTGTCATCCTTGCCTTCGTGGATTGGGGGCAAGGAAGCGAGAACGACTGGAATTCTTGATCAGGGATTTACGTTCCCACTGTGGAACACTCCGTTGAGTCTTGCTGTCGTGCGTCGTCTGTTGATGAGTGTGGATAAGGATCACCCGGAGCAATGGCGACTACGTGGGGTAACAACTGTGATGCAATGTGAAAAGGGTGCAAGCAGCACCGAGTACAAGCCCGTATGGCTTTCGCCACGGGTAGTGTGGTGATGCGCGAACCTCTAGTGCCGCCGAAAAGCTGGGAGGTTCGCGCACGGTGCGGCGCAGGGGATTGTGTACTTTTTATAGGTTATGACACTACCAAATTCGGAATGCCAGAATGGGTACGCGGGAATGGTAGCGTCAAGCCTTGCTCCAAGCGGGATTGCGGGGGCAGGGGTCACATTCCAAAAACCAATGCCGTCGGAGCATATTGATAAA
>JAKAAL010000119.1 GCA_021802375.1 Bacillota bacterium
ACTGGGTCCTCTCCGAGATGCCCCGTCGCTCCTTTCGCCACGTGGTGGCGACGGGGGTGCGATGTCCATTATTCGGAACGTACTTCCTGACGATGCGCTAACCAGTCGTCCAAATACTGATGGTGCGAGGCCAAGGTCTTAATAACAAGCCGTTTCATCTGTGCCCAGGTACTCCAATCATTTTTACGATAGCTTGCGTCGTTCCATTGATGTTGGGCTTGCATCCAAAGACGCCAGGCTTTGGGCACATTCTCCCGTCGGGCAATCACCAGAGCCGCCGCGTGATGCACACTAATCCCATATTGCGGTTGATACCAGCGGGTGGCTTCGACCGTGAGACCCCAGGCAACGGGGCGGTGATCGAAGGAGGGGGCTCAAACGCTGGTTATCCGTGGGATACGGTATCATTTCGAGACGGTGGGCGATGGGCCGCCGTTGCTACGGCTTCATGGTTTTATGGGAGCCAGACATAGTTGGCATGCGTTGGACGGTCGTCTGGGTCCTGATCATCGTCGGATTGCACTCGATTTGCTGAGTCGTGGGCCATCGGATGGTCCCTCTCGGGTACAGTGATATGGCATGGTGGAGGCGGTGTCCGATCTGAACCGGATATGCGAAGCGTTGAGTCTCGGTTAAACGGCGGTGCTGGGCTATTCGGTGGGTGGCAGGGTGGCCTCGTCCCTGGCGTTGTGGCGGCCGCTAAAGCCGTTTAAAAAGACTTAGTCATAGCGGTGCCGGTCAAAAAATTCCTTCCATTGGGCGAGTTCGTCGCCTTCTATAGGAGGATTCCACAGCGCCACGACATCATATCCATTGGAGCCCTGGAAGGGAAGGGAGGACAAGCTGGTTCGTAGAACGCTGACATGATGGGAAAGGCGCGTTGCGGTGGTGTCCAGGGTAACTTCGAGCCACAAGATGGTGCCCGGGGCATGTTTCTGCAAAGAAAAAAATCGCACTCCCGCATACGAAATGTTGCGGGTCACGCTAAGCTGGGGCGTGGTCACGCCCGAGTCCTGGTGCTCTAACACGACGTGGAAGCGGACCGGGGCTTTAGTGTCGGCTCGGGCTTGATGGCGACGGTTGTGCTGGCGCGGTGGTCCAAGGTAGGCGACTTCGAGGGAGGGTATGGGATTGAGTACCTCGCAAATTTCAATCGGGTATTCCAAAAGGTGTTGCTGGTAGCCCCACCAGAGGCGGACGGTCAATCCGGTATCGCCCCAGGCATTCGTGGGTTCGCCGTGGCGATCGCGCAAGGCATCCAGGTAGTCTACTCCGTGCTTTCTCAAGACAATCCGACTGGAATACACGGCTTTGGGTTCCGCTCCCTGGTGGGTGTCTTGAAAGCTCACCTGCACCAATGCTTTCACGGGAGGCAAACTCGTGCTAGGGATCAACGGGGAGGAGGACACTTGCTTGCTGTCGGTTGGGCGCGGCATCGAGGCCATCTCCCTCCATAATGCGACTCTATCTCCCTAAAACGATGCGCCGCGGGTTGCCATCAGGGGGTTCATCGGCGCGTACAGGTACCTAAAGGGCGGTGTTTAGCATCATGATTCGACGAGGCATCCCCATCCCCTTTTATTTGATGGCCGTTTTATCTTTTCGGGATTCAGCTTCAGGCGGCTTGAAAGAGATAGAAAAAGATGACTAGGCCGCCTAGGACCATGATCATACCCATGACCGTCGGCATCTGGGAGTGCGTCAAGGCGAGCCCGCGTTGCAGACGGGCGCTGACCCGGTGATAGTGGAGAACGCCTGAGACAATGAACAAGATGCCGCCCCCGACCATGGTAAGGCCTAAGCGGTTCGGACCAAATTGGGTGTGCGCCGCGATTCTGAGGTACAACCCAAACTTTGACACGACAAAGCCAAAGGCCATCAGCGCGATGCCTGTGCGCATCCATGCCAGGAAGGTGCGCTCGTTGGACAAGATGGTGCGGGGATCGAGCGCATGCTGCTCTTTGGGCGCTACCAACTCAGGACGATGAGGCAAGCCCTCGCGTAATTTGGACGATTTCTTGGTTGACATGGGTAAGCACCTCGTATTCGGTTTTCGTTCGGGCGTCGCGCGTCGAGTCGTTCGGTTGGGGGAGGGAAGCCACCGGGGGACCGATCATGCTGACCAAAGACCTTAAAACCATCACCAAGGGGATTGTGGCCGGTCGACCTGAGAGCACATCGGCGTTATATTGCGCCAAGAGCCGACGGGTGTTGGCCAGCACTTGAGCATCCTGTTGGCGGATGGCACTAGCCAGAACGGCTTGCTTGGCGGTGGCCTTCGTACAGGCCAAACAGCTTTCCAGCACGAACAGGCCAGCCACCAGTGCCGCCATTTTCCTCAACTAGAGCCCTCCTCCAGCATTTATGGGCATAGCATTCCACGGGCGTTGGATATTTATCCCTTACTGGCGGGGGCTCTCTTGGACGCGAAAATATCTCAGGGCAAGGAAGGCGATGGCCAGAGCTAGCAGGGGAACGCCTGCTATGAGCGAACGGAGGCCAAAAATGACTAAGCCAGTCGCGTGGCCAAGCGCGTTGGCGTGATAGCCCGTGCTATGCAAGACCAAATAGACCACCAGGGCTTCCAAACTCACGCCAAAGCGCACGGCAAATCCATTGACGCCGTAAAAGCTGCCTTCGCGTCGATGGCCTACGACTTTGGCGTCGGCGTCGATGACTTCCGCGATTAAGACGTCGGCGAGTGTCAAAAATCCGGCCAAGCCCAAGCCTAAAATGACGCCAGCGGCAATCGCCCAGGGCAGGTGTTTAAGCCACCAAAAAGGCAAGACCCCCAGCGCCAGCAGGAGGATGGTGGTCAACATGGCGCGATGTGAACCGACTCGCACGAGGTAGCGAGACCACGGCCACATGGTGATCAGGGCCACCACGAAGATGGAAGCCAGCAAGATACTTAGGTCCAGACCTCGAAGATGCATCACATACTTGGCGAAAAAGGGCAGGGCCGCAGGAATAAGGCTAAACATGAACTGAATGAAAAAATTCATAGTAAGAAAGCTTAAAAAGGATCCATTAGCGGCGGTTTGCCGAAAGGCGGCGGCGACCGAGGGCGTTGGCTCTGCGAACTCGGAAGATTTTAGCCGGGGCGCTTCGTGTGTACCAAACAGGGAGAGGATAAAACCTGAGGTGCCGACCACCGCAAAGCCAAAGCCCATAGCAGACCATCCATAGCGGCCATAGATCAGGGGAGGAGCCGAGACACCCATCATCAGCGCGACCACACCCACACTTTGGCGCCAAGCCTGGGCGCGTGAGCGTTCGCTCAGGGTGCGATACATCTCGGGGAACAGGCTGGTCCAGTTTAGCACGACTATGATGTAAAAGAAGTCGAAAGCGGTCACGCTGATGGCGAAGTACAGCGGAAGATGGGAGCGGCTGACCCAGGGACGCCACATCAGCCAATAGGCTAGACCAAGCGGAAGACTGGCCAAGGCAATATAGGGTTGGCGGCGGCCAAAACGCGTCCGGGTCTGGTCGGAAACCTGACCGACCATGGGGTTTAACACCGCATGCCAGATTCCCTGAAGTCCCATCACCGTGGAGATGAGACCAATGGAGGCGCGCAGGTGATCGACGTAAAAAAAGAGGATAAAGGTCGCAAACGATTGCAAAAAGATATTGGTGCCGAGATTGCCTAACGCGTAGATGACGGGTTTACCGGTATGCAATCGAGAGGGCTCCTCTGGGCCGAACGAAGTTCCGCCGTCGTTTTTGCTTATCTTCGGGATCGATCTAAGGAATCCTGCTGAAACAACATGCCCGCGCCTGGCCTACTTTGGCGGGCGGCGATATCTAGCAGGACAGTGGGGATGCGGGCGCATGAAGCCGCCGTGGCTAGTTGCCGAGTCGGCGCAAGATGTACCAACGCGCGGGACCCCCCTCGATGCTTAGGCCAAAGGTTTGGCCGTTAACAGTCAGCCGGGTGCTTTGACCTGGAGCAAGAAACACGGCAAGACCCAAGGCACTACCCGCGGGCAAGTGATCGTGGTGATCCGGCGCCGGGGCGTTTCGCTGGGGAGCGGGGCTGCTGGCCGCTTGATGGTGGCCTAGACGGATCCTCGTGCCATCGCCCAAATGAAGATCCGCTGGGGCGCAGGGGGTAAACTCGGTAAGGAGGAGAGTAAGGCTCCGGTTGAGTTCGCGCCAATCGTTTAGGCCATCGGCCTCGGCCAACGTGTCGACCAGGCCGTCGAGCTGATACTGGTCAGGAGGCTCAAGCCGTGCCCGACCCTCGAAGAGAGGCAACATCGATCCATGGCGGATAAACAAAGGCAGTTCGTTTAAGTCTGCCGAGATTTCGACCCAGCCAGGGCCGCTCATGGTAATTCCTTGCCACCAGTGCCGCCAGCTCCCTGGCGGAAGCCAGAGGCGTCGGCGGCGGGCACCTGGTCGAATTACGGGAGCGACCAAGAGGTCGTTACCGACCAAGAACTCGTCACTCACCGTCCAGGCCGGAGCGTGTTCGGGGAATTGCAGGAATAAAGGCCGAGCGATGGGAAGCCCACGCTCGGCCGCTTCTTGCGCCAGCGCGTACCAGTAAGGGGCCAATGCCGTATGCAGGCGCGTATAGCGGGTATATTGCCGTAAAGTTTCTTCGTCCTTTTGAAAGTTCCAGTTTAACGGACGGGCTGTCCCGTGATGCGTGCGCATCACGGGACAAAGCGCGCCCAGCTGCATCCAGCGGATGAACAGTTCTCGAGTGGACGGACGGGTCAAACCAAAACTCATGTATCCGGCGATGTCCGTGGCCCAATAGGGGAATCCCGATATGCCCGCAGAGAGCAACTGCGGGATGACTGAGGCCAGACCATCGCCCCGGTCCCAGTCGGTGTCGGAGTCTCCTCCCCACATCACAGAAGTGGTGGATTGGCATCCAAGCGAGGCGGAGCGTGTAAAGTAGACAAAGTCTCCTTCGGGGCGGGCTTGGCGCCAAAAGTTTTGCTGAACCTCCTGCCACCAAAGGGGATAGCGATTGTGGCTTTCCCACCCGGAGGCGCCATTGCCAAGACGACTGTCGACCGGAAGATATTCGCCAAAGTCCGCCATCCAGCCATCAAATCCCAAATTCATCAGAGGAGCCAGCATGCGCTGCGCGATAAAGTGCCGGGTCCTTTCCTGGCTGAGATCCAACTCCCCGTGGCTCACCGAAAGAATTCGGATATCGACGGGGAGCCCGCCTTGATCGACGACAAGATGCTGGCCAGCTAACGCCTCCTGATACAGCATCGTGCCTCGGGTAAGCTCGGGGCAAACGTAGCCCAGCAACCGAAAGCCCAGCTGGTGGCATTCCTGTGAAAAAGACTCGATGGATGGATAGAGATCTCGGTCCAACTGATGGCTTAACGGGCGCATCCAAAAGCGGCGGGTATTTTGTTGCGAACCCATCCAGTCTTCGATCCAAATCGCGGACGAGGGAATGCGGCGATCCCTGAGCAAATGGACCAGGTCGCGCGCATGGTCTTCGCCCCCGACGCTATCGTTCCATGGACAAAAGATCCAAGGCGGCGGTAAGCTTGGTCGGCCCAGGATAGCACTCGACTGCTCTAAGCCCTCTAACGGATCCGTAAAGGTGAGGATCTGGCCGGTGGCCGAAGCACTCCAAATCGTGGCCTCCAGGCGGTTCGCACTAAGCCGAAAGCGGACCATCGACGAGGTGTCTAGCCACGCCACGTATCCCTGATTAGAAAGCCACCAAGAGAGGGGGGCGGGGGAGGTGTAACCGCCCTTGGGGAAGGGGACCCGTCCCGTCCAGCGGAGAAGGGGCGAGAGGGGACCTAGTCCTACGGCGCCCTCTTCCACCCAGGTGTCGAAATGCGCCTTGGTGGTCATGGGGCGAGTGCGTTGACCGAACCCGCGAAGAATGTGAGGATCTCGCGTCTTAAATCCCCACGCAAGATGGATTTGGCCGGAATCAGGCGGGGCGATGGCTTGCATGCGCCAACTTAGGCGATGGGACGAATGCCAATGAAAACGAAGACACACATCCACTTGATGGGGGAGACAGCCGAGTTCCAAGATATGGTCGGCGCCATCTTGGTGTTCGGAGATGAGATGGCGTAAGGGGCGTCGGGAAAGGCGGCGTTCTCGCAGGAAATCCCAGGCGAGCACATGGCGGGCGCTTACCCCCGACACGTGGAGTACGGCCAGCGTTTCGGAGCTCCAAACCATGACCGGAGTGCCCTGACGTGAAAGGACAATACGGAGCGGATGCTCGGTTACCGTAAGGGTGAGGTCGGGCATGCTCATTGGCTTAGCCCTAGACGCTGAACCCACCATCCGGTAGTAGCTCCCTGGAGGAGGATGGTGAGTAAAACGGCCATGAATACGAGGGCCGACAGCGTGTGGGCTCCAGGCACGCGCGTGGCGGCCAGGATACCAGCCAAGGCTACCGGCATCACGCCGGTTTCTCGTACCCAGGACACGAAGGCCATGTCGTTCAGGGTCCAGTGCCCACGCCGGTCTAGTGACAAGCACACCATCACGGTAAGGGGGCGGGAAATAAACATAAACACTCCGATAGTGAGGAGGCCGGGCAGCAAGATTCTGAAGACGTCGGTGAAGTTGATTTGAGATCCGAGCAAAATAAAGAGCAGCATGCGGATTAATGTGGCGTTGGTGAAAAGATAGTTCTCGTGGGCCAAGCCTTGCTCATCAGACATAGCGTGCCCGAAGGTGTGGCGGTTTCCGCTGACGATGCCCGCTGTGAATGCGGCCATGAAACCGCTCGCACCCACCCAGGTGGCCACCATGTAGCTCACCAGCATAATCACCAAGGAGACGATGGCCGGGTGTTCAAGCGAATCCAAAACGATATGGTGGTAACGGCGTTGGGTTAAGAGCGTGTTTAGGCCATAGCTGGCCACGGCGCCGACCACCAAGCCGCCCACTAGGAGCAGAACAAACTGTCCCGCGGCGTGTCCGAAGTGAGCTTGACCGCTATCTACCACACCCAACAAGAGCAAGCTTAGAGCCGAGGAGACGGCGTCATTGAAGGCCGATTCGGCTTCGACCAGCTTAGCTAAGCGAGGACGCAGGCGAATTTGGCGAAAGAGGGGAATGATGGTGGCGGGATCGGTGGACGACAAGACCGCGGCCATCAGCCAGGCCAAGATCCATGATCCACCCAAGAGACTATGGATGGCCACCGCCATCACCGCGGCCGTGACCAGCACGCCCAGTGTGGAGAGGATCAAAACGCCGCGCCATATTTTGGCCAACAGGGCCAGATCGAGGCTGCGCCCGCCTTCGTAGAGCATGGCCAACGTACCGACGGTAAAGACGAACCCCGAGACTCCACTGGTTGGCGCAAAGTGAAAGGCATTTAATCCTTGGGGACCCAGCACCATGCCAGCGACTAAGAAAAACAAAATATCGGGGAGGTTGAGCCAGCGGGCTAGTACTTGCGCAACCAGTCCGCCCGCCAGCGCAACTACGATTCCCTGGATAATGAGATTGAGACCCGGAGTGACGATGCCCTTCCCTCCTCCCGCCATTTTGTCCTCTATTATATACGCCCCTGTGTTAGGCATAGACAGGTCATTGACATAAAAAGCTTTGAGCCGCACCATGGATCAATCAGGATGTGCAGGGGAAAAGCTCTCATAAGCTACCTGGCCGGTGGGGTGCTGTCCATGACCTGCGTAGGGGCTGCTCCAAAAATAGCTAGGCGGGTTGACTGCCCCTACGCGTAGTTCACGCATCTTTCCCGTCTCAAGGCGCATGCACGGACGTTGCAGCGGAAAGGGGGCAGGTTGGCGATTTTCGGCAAGCAGATCACTGGACCGTATCGAGGGGTGGACGATTTAGGACCATTGGTAAAGGACGCTTCGTTGGCTGTGGAAGGCGAAAACCTGTGGAAAAGCTTTTCGCAAACCAAATGGATGGGTGCCCGCCGAGAGGTGATTTCGTCCCATGCCTTGCAGGGTATTGATATGCAAGTTCGGCGTCGCGAGATCTTGGGCATCTTGGGACCCAACGGTTCGGGCAAGTCCACCTTGATTCGGCTGATGGCGACCTTGCTGATTCCGGACCAAGGCCGATTACAGGTGTTCGGCCTGGATGTGGTGCGCGAACGCCGCCAGGTACGCCGCTTGATCAATCGAGTATCGGTGGAGGCCAGTTTTTTCAAGAAGCTAACCGCCCGAGAAAATCTCGCCTACGCTGCGGGCCTCTACGGGGTTTCCAACGTGCAGGCGCAGGCGGAAGCCACGCGCATCTTGGCCTCTTTGGGGCTACCTCGGGACAAATTGGAGATCCCCTTGGAAACCTTATCTAGGGGACAGCAGCAGAAGATTGCCATTGCCCGGGCCTTGCTGACTTCGCCGACATTGATGTTGCTCGATGAGCCCACCACGGGACTGGATCCGACCTCGCGCAGGGACGTGCAGGAGTTTATTTTGGATGTCCGCAAGCGGCACGATTCGACCATTGTGCTATGCACCCATGACATGGCGGAAGCCGAACGCTTATGTGACCGAATAGCCATTATCGATCAGGGGCGAATCGTAGCGACCGCCTCTCCTGAGGACTTAATCTCGGGCTACGGCCAGGGAGGCTCCTTGGAGGATGCCTTTTTTCGCCTGACCGGATTAAATCAAAAAAGCCTAGAGGAGGATCCCAGATGAGCCCGATCAGGCTGGAATTGCACGCCTTGTGGGCGGTGGTGCGTCGAAACTTTCACTTAGTGCGGCGCTACTTTGGTTGGGAAGTCGTGTTTTTGTTCTACAACGTCATCAACACCTTAACCATTGCCTTAATTGCCTTTGCTCTACCAGCCAGAGAGCGTGATCGCATCGTCGTCTACCTGACCATTGGGGCCCTACTGTGGAATTTCTTATCTATCTTGTTCCAGGAAGTGGCTTCGTCCGTCTCTTGGGAGCGATGGGAAGGCACAATTGAATACAGCTTCATGGCACCGATTCATCGTCTCACCTATCTCGCCGGAGTGTGTCTATACGCCGTGCTCTACGGGGTTTTGCGAACGCTAGTCATTTTGATCGCGGTAGTTTTTTTCTTTCACATCCATTTGGCCCACGCCGATTGGTTGGGTGCGGCGATGATCTTAGCCGGATCGAGTTTGCCCTTCATTGGATTAGGCTTGATGGGGGCGGTATTGCCGCTCTTGTCGACGGAGCGCGGGGCACAAGCCACTCAAGTGATTCAGGGCGTCATTTTGCTGGTTTCTGGGATCTATT